>JAQVYH010000001.1 GCA_029004515.1 Eubacteriales bacterium
TCCGACCTAATACTATAGGACAGGCATCAAGAATTTCAGGTGTAAGCCCTGCTGATTTAGGTGTTCTATTAGTTTTCTTACAAACAGAAAAAAATCAATAATTTATCTATAAAAACAGGTGGTGTTTTGCTGCTTGTTTTTTTATTGAAAATTTTTCCAGTTTCATATATTCCAAATCCTCACAACCCTCTATATTGCTGGGTTTTACTCACTATTAAAATTTGTCTGTTTTTGTTGGTAAACCCTTGTAAAAATTCTTTTTTTGTGATATAATTGTTTATAATTATACGAGAATGGGAATTTTGTGATATACGGCAAAATTTTAATAATTTTCAATACTTTGGAAAGGATGAAAAACCAATATGCCTACATTTAAGTCTATATGGGAAAAAGCGCTTGTTGAAATAAAAAAAGGCATAAATGACACTTCATATAATTTGTGGTTTTCTCCCTTACAGCCTATTAGTTTCGAGGGAGATACATTCACTCTTTTCTCCCCCTCACCCGTAAATGCAAATGTTATGTCGCATATGTATATGGATCTTTTAAAAAACGCTCTGCTTATTGCAAGCGGATTAGAATTAAATGTTTCTGTTGTTACACCGGAAGATATGGAAGATATGGAAGAAATCAAAAAAGTTCAAACTTCCGCCTCCACTATGTCAGCTGCTTCTCCAAAAGTAGTTTCTGTAGCTAAAGAAGCTGAGGAGCCAAGTAAAATAGCAACATATTCAATGCCATTTAATCCAAGATACACTTTTGATGAATTTATAGAAGGACCAAACAATGCTTTTGCATATGGAACAGCGCTTGGTGTAGTTAATAAACCATCTGCTGTATACAATCCTCTACTTATTTATGGAGAAACAGGCTTAGGAAAAACACATCTTCTACAGGCGATCGGACAAGAGCTTAAGAAAATACATCCCGATTGGAGAATTACATATATTACCTCTGAAAGATTCACAACAGACCTCATTGAGGCTCTTCACAAAAAGACAAATATGTTCTTTAGAGAAACATATAGAGATAATGTTGATGTACTCCTTATAGATGATATTCAATTCTTTGCTGGCAAGGACAGAACACAGGAAGAATTCTTCCACACCTTTAATGAGCTTATTAATAAAGGCAAAACCATTGTTCTCACAAGCGATCGTCCTCCAAAGGATATTTATCCTCTTGAAGACAGAATAAGAAATAGAATTGAAGGCAGTACCATGGTAGATATTAAGCCGCCTGATTATGAAACTCGCTTGGCTATTCTTCGTAAAAAATTAGAATCTACCGAATACCGCACGGATATTCCTGATGATGTTATGGAGCTTATTGCAACACACATCAAGACAAATATAAGAGAGCTTGAAGGTGCAATTAAAAAACTTGTTGCATATAAAGAAATCTCTCATAAAGATATTAACAAAGAAATAGCAGTCAGTGTTCTTACTGATATTTTCTCTGATATTCACACTACACAGATTGATGCACAGAAGATTATCAAAGAAGTTGAAGATTATTTTAATCTCAACAGTGATGCTATTGTGAGTAAAAAGAGAAATAAAGCAATTGTTTTTCCAAGACAGCTTGCTATGTTTATATGCAGACAGCTTACCGACCTTTCACTTAATGAAATGGAAAAGGAATTTAAGAGAGATCATTCTACTGTTCATACATCCATTTCAAAGATTGAAGAAGAAATGAAAACAAATCTTCATATTCAATATGAAATTAATGAACTTATAAAAAAAATAAAAGGCGAGTAAGTGTTTATAACTTGTTGAAAACTTGTTTATTAACAATAGACTTTTCAACATATTCCACATTAGTTTTTTTATGGTTTTGTGTTTTTAAGAGCGTAATTTGTTTAGAAATTCTTTGATTGTTATTAATGTTTATAACTTGTAATTTACACAATCCGAATCAGAATATTTATTAACAATGGTTTTTATTGTTAAATTCACACTTACAGAGGTTTTCCACCTTATAAACATGCCCTATAAAACACTACTATAAATTAATAATAATATATATATAAATTTTATTTTTCTTTTGAATAAATAATTATTAATCGGAGTTGATCATATATGAGGTTTATTTGTAATAAATCAGATCTTACAAATGCAGTAAATATAGTTCAAAAAGCAGCACTATCAAATTCAACATCACCAGTTCTTATGGGAATATTACTTGAGGCTAAAGGAGATACACTTTCTCTCACTTGTAATAATCTAGAAATAGCTATATGTAATGTTATTCCTGCACAAGTTGATATGGAAGGCTCTGTTGTTGTTAAATGCAGTCTTTTTAGTGATATTATTAGAAAAGTTGATGGAGATCTTGTTCATATTAATGTAAATGAAAATATGGTTGCTAATATTGTTTGTGGTGGTTCAAATTATGATATATCAGGTTTTAAGATTGATGAATTTCCGGTTCTGCCTGTTGTTGATAAAAAGAGCTCTGTAACAATAACAAAAAGACAGTTAAAAGATCTTATAAAGTGTACTACATTTGCTGCTGGTATTAGCGAAAGTAAACTTATTTTAACAGGCTGTCTTGTAGAAATAAAAAATGGTGAAATAACAATGGTTGCTGTTGATGGTTTTAGACTTGCTATCAGAACAATTAAGACTAATGCTGATACAGATGCATCATTTGTTATTCCTGCAAAGAGTCTTAATGAATTATCTAAAATTATTGAAGATTCTGATGATAATGTAGAGATTATTATTTCTGATAAAAATATTTGCTTTGTTTATGATGGAGTTAAATTTGTTTCAAGACTTCTTGAGGGAGATTATATTCCTTATGAAAAGATAATTCCTTCTGATTTTAAGACAATTGTTAAAGTTAGAAGTGCTGAATTTGAAAGAGCTGTTGAGAGAGCTTCTCTTATTGTAACTAATGAAATAAGCAAGGGTCCGCTTGAAAGTCCTCTTATTATTGAAATTAATGAGGGTGGACTTGAAATGTCGTGTGAAAACCAGCTTGGTAAATCTGAAGAAAGAATTTTTCCATCTATAGACGGAGAAGCCTTAAAAATTGGGTTTAATCATAAATACCTTCTTGATGCAGTAAAGGTATGTCCAGAAGATGAATATTTCATAGGATTTGGTTCTCCACAGTCGCCTTGTTTAATTTATCCTGCAGATGGGAATAATGCTTTTAAGTATATAGTAGTACCTGTTAAACTAAGAGGATAATATAAAAGGACTGATTATATGGAAAATATAAAAATTAATACTGAATATATAAAGCTTGATAGTTTTCTTAAATTTACCGGTGATTTTGGTTCTGGTGTGGAAGCAAAGTTTTACATACTAGATGGTAATGTTAAAGTAAATGGTGAAAAAGAGATTCGTAGAGGAAAAAAGCTATATAAAGGTGATATAGTTACTACTGAATTCGGAGAATATAATGTTTGTTGATAATGTAAAATTATTAAACTTTAGAAATTATGAATATGGAAAAGTAGCCTTTAATCCCGGAGCAAACTTCATTTATGGAAGTAATGCATCAGGTAAAACAAATGTTATTGAATCAATTTATCTAGCAGCAACAACAAAATCACATAGGTTTTCTAAAGATAAAGAGATGATAATGTATGATAAGGAAAGTTCTAAAATATCTGTATCATTTAATTCATCAAACAGACTAAACAGAAGTGATATAATACTTAATAATTCAAAAAAAAAGCAACTCTTTAAAAATGGAGTACCTATTACAAAATCTAGTGAAATGTTGGGATTTTTAAACGTGGTTTTATTTTGTCCTGATGATTTGAGACTAATTAAAGGGTCACCTCGTGAGAGACGAAGAATGATTGATATGGGGATATGCCAGTTAAGGGCTTCATATTTTAATGCTTTAATTAATTACAATCACATTCTTGAACAAAAAAACAATCTATTAAAGATAAATCCTGAATCAGACCAGATATGGATTTGGAATCATAAGCTATGTGAATATGGTGGATATATTTCTTATATAAGACAGAATTATATTAAAAACATAAACAAGTATGCACAAGCCTATCATAGCTCCATATGCAAAGAAAGATTGCATATTTTATATAACTCAGGGATTGGTTCTATATCTGAAGAGCTGACAAGAGAAGAATTTACTTCTTATATGGAAAAAGAGATTGAAAAGAACACAGACAGAGAAATCAAAAATAAGTTAAGTATAATAGGTCCTCATAGAGATGATTTTACAGCTTTTTTAGATGATAAAGAGGCTAAAATATATGGATCTCAAGGACAACAAAGAACAATCTCAATATGTCTTAAGCTTGCAGAAGTTGATATAATAAAAATTGATAAAAGAGAATCACCTGTACTTTTACTAGATGATGCTCTTGGTGAATTAGATAGTAAGAGACAACAATTTGTTCTTAAAAATTTTGATAATATTCAAACTATAATAACTGGTACAAAACAGTTAGAATTAGAAAATATAAAGAATATTAATATGATAAAAGTTGAGGATATACATGTACATTCATTTGGGTAATGATTGTAGCATAAGAAGATCAAATATCATAGCAGTTTTAGATATGGATAATGCTACTCTCTCTAAAAATACAAGAGAATTCTTTAGAATAGCTGAAGAGGAAGGTTTTATTGAAAGCATTTCTAATGATATTCCAAAATCAGCTGTTATATGTGAAATAGATAATAAAAGCAAAATATATCTGTCTCCTGTTGCATCATCCACTATCAGAAAAAGGATTGCAGATGGATTAAAATCAGATGTGAAATTTAAAATTGATTAATTAATGCTTTTCATTCTATCAATACAATTAAGAAAGGCGGAAATTTAATGAGTAATAATAATCAACAATATAATGAAAAAAATATTGAAGTACTTGAAGGTCTTGAAGCTGTAAGAAAAAGACCGGGTATGTATATTGGTTCAACATCAGCAAGAGGTTTACATCATCTTGTTTATGAAATAGTAGATAACTCTATTGATGAAGCACTTGCCGGTCATTGTGATAGTATTGAAGTTATTCTTAATAAAGATAATTCAGTTACTATAAAGGATAATGGTAGAGGTATTCCACATGGTATTCATCCAAAGATGGGGATATCAACTATTGATGTTGTATTTACAGTTCTTCATGCAGGTGGTAAATTCGGCGGTGGAGGATATAAGGTATCTGGAGGACTTCATGGTGTAGGTGCATCTGTTGTTAATGCTCTTTCATCTAGGCTTGAAGTTAAAGTTTGTGATGGTGAAAAAATTTGGTTCCAGAGCTATAAAAGAGGAGTTCCGGACGGCGAAGTCTATGTAATAGGTGATACAAATAAGACAGGTTCAGAGGTAACTTTTTGGGCCGATAGTGATATTTTTGAAGAAACTGTTTACGATTGGGACACACTTCTTAAGAGACTTAGGGAACAAGCATTCCTTAATGCTGGTATTAAAATAATTTTTAAGGACCTTCGTGAGGAAGAACCTATTGAAGAATATCTTCATTATGATGGTGGAATTAAAAACTTTGTAGCATTTTTGTTTAATGAGAAAAAACAAAGAAGAGCTGCTCTTGAAGCTGTTCAGGATGAAGTAATATATGTATGCGGAGAGAAAAACGGAAGCATAGCAGAGGTTGCTATACAGTGGAACACAGGATATGACGAGGTAATCGAGTCATTTGCTAATAATATTTCTACAACAGAGGGCGGTACCCACGAAACAGGATTCAAAGCAGCATTAACAAGGGTTCTTTCAGAATATGCAAGAAAGTACAAGTTAATGAAAGATGATGAAGACCTTACAGGCGAAGATGCAAGAGAAGGTATTATCGCTGTAATTTCTGTTAAGTTAGAAGAACCTCAGTTTGAAGGACAAACCAAAACAAAACTTGGCAATTCTGATATTAGAGGTCTTGTTGAAACTATAGTTAGAGAAAAACTTGCAGACTTTTTCGAGGAAAATCCAAATGTAGGCAGAGCAGTAATTGAAAAAGCCCTTATGGCGTCAAGAGCAAGAATTGCTGCAAGAAGAGCAAGAGAAGCAACAAGAAAAACACCTCTTGGTTCAAGCACACTACCAGGTAAACTTACAGATTGTATTATAAAAGACCCAACAAAAACCGAACTTTACATAGTCGAGGGTGATTCTGCGGGTGGTTCTGCAAAGAACGGTAGAGATAGTAAATATCAAGCTATTCTTCCTCTTTGGGGTAAAATGCTCAACGTAGAAAAAGCTCGTCCAGATAAAGTTTATGGTAATGAAAAATTAACTCCTGTAATTCAGGCCTTAGGAACTGGTATTGCAGCGGAATTTAGTATTGAAAAATTAAGATATGATAAGATTATTATTATGGCCGATGCCGATGTAGACGGTGCTCATATTCAGACTCTATTACTCACATTCTTCTTTAGATTTATGAGAGACCTTGTTGAAACGGGTCATATATATCTTGCAAAACCTCCTCTTTATAAATTAACGAGGGGTAAAAAGAGCAGGGTTGCTTTCAGTGATGAAGAAAGAGATCTAATAAGTGAAGAATTTAAAGATGGAGATATCAATGCTAAGGTTGATATAAGCCGTTATAAGGGTCTTGGTGAGATGAATCCTGAAGAACTTTGGGAAACAACAATGGATCCTAAAAATAGAGTTCTTCTTAAGGTAACTCTTGAGGATGCCGAAAAAGCTGATGAAATATTCAAGGTTCTTATGGGTGATGAGGTTGAACCTAGAAGAATGTTTATAGAAGAAAATGCACAATATGTAACAAATCTTGATATTTAAGCCTTATTAACATATCAAACGGAGGCAGAATTATGGCTAAAAAAAATAGAAAGTATGAAGATTCTCATTTTGAAGAATACTTTGATACCCAAACAATTATAAATGTTGATATAGAGCAGCGTATGAGAGAGGCTTTTATCGATTATGCCATGAGTGTAATCATAAGTCGTGCTCTTCCTGATGTAAGAGATGGACTTAAGCCTGTTCACAGAAGAATTCTTTATTCAATGCATGAAGAACATCTTACTGCAGACAAGCCTTTCTTCAAATCTGCTACAACCGTAGGTAATGTTATCGGTAGGTATCATCCGCACGGTGATGCATCTGTATATGATGCGATGGTAAGACTTGCACAGGATTTCTCAATGAGATATCCGCTTATAGATGGTCATGGTAACTTTGGTTCAGTAGATGGTGACCCACCTGCTGCTTACCGTTATACAGAAGCCAGGATGAGTAAGCTTTCAAATGTATTACTCGAAAACATTGATAAAGACACAGTAGACTTTGCTCCTAACTTTGATGAAAAGAGAAGAGAACCTGTTGTTCTTCCTACAAGAATACCTACTCTTCTTATTAATGGTAGTTCAGGTATTGCTGTAGGTATGGCAACTAACATTCCGCCGCATAATCTAACAGAAGTCTTAGATGGTGTAATAGCTCAGATTGACAATCCCGAAATTACTGTTGATGAGCTTATGGAATATATTAAGGGTCCTGACTTCCCAACAAGATCATTTATCATGGGAAGAAACGGCATCAGAAGTGCTTATGAAACAGGTAGAGGCAAAATTATCATAAGATCTAAAGCAGAGATTGAAGAACATAAAGATGGTACATCTTCGATTATTGTAACAGAGCTTCCATATCAGGTTAATAAGAAAACACTTGTTGAATCTATAGCTGAAATGGTTAAAGATAAGAGAATAGAAGGGCTTTCTGACATCGATGACCATTCATCCGATCGTATTGGTATAAGATTAGAAATTTTCCTTAAAAGAGATGCAAATCCACAGGTAATTCTTAATCAGTTATATAAGTTTACAAGATTGCAAGATAGTTTTTCAATAAATATGATTGCAATTAAAGATGGTAAGCCTAAGACAATGGGTCTTAAGGAGATTCTTGAACAGTTTATCATTTTCCAGGAAGAGATTGTTACTCGTCGTACACAGTTTGACCTTGACAAAGCTGAAGCAAGAATGCATATTTTAGAAGGTTTAAAAATTGCTCTTGCTAATATCGATGAAATCATCAATATTATAAGAAATTCATATGATGATGCCAAGGAAAGACTTATGGAGCACTTTAATATGTCAGATATTCAGGCGCAGAGCGTACTGGATATGAGACTTGGACAACTCCAGAAGTTGAACGGTGAAAAAATCGAAAATGAATATAATGAGCTTTTTGCGAAGGTAAATGAATATAAAGAACTTCTTGGTGATAGAAACAAGCTTATGGAAAAAATCAAGGATGAACTTAATGAAATCCGTGATAGATACGGTGATGAAAGAGCGACTGAAATCTGTGCAGCAGTGGACGATATAGACTTTGAAGATATGATTGATGACGAAGAATGTGTTGTTACAATGACAAACTTCGGTTATGTTAAGAGAATGCCAAGCGATACATATCGTCAGCAAAACAGAGGTGGTCGTGGTATAACCGGTCTTCAGACAAGAGAAGAAGATTTTGTTAAGGATATGTTCAGTTGCAGAACTTTAAGCCACCTTATGTTCTTTACTGATAAGGGTAGAGTTTATAGACTTAAGGCATATCAGATTCCTGAGGCAAGCCGACAGGCAAAGGGAACAGCAGTTGTTAATATTCTTCCTGTTGAAACAGGTGAAAAGGTAACAGCGGTCATTCCTTTAGACAACTTTGATGAAGAGAAGTACCTTCTTATGATAACAAGGAAGGGCACAATTAAGAAAACACCGCTTGGTGAATATGATACTGCAAGAAAAGGCGGTATAAGAGGCATTGATCTTGTTGAAGATGATGAGCTTATTCAGGTTGTTGTTACTGATGGAAACAATGATATAATTATTGGTAGCCATAATGGACAGGCTATCCGCTTTAATGAAAAGGATGTTCGTCCAATGGGTAGAGTTTCACGAGGTGTAAGAGGTATACGCCTTAACGATGGTGACTATGTAATTGGTATGGGTACTGTTGAAGAAGACGCTACACTTCTTGTAATTAGTGAAAAGGGCTTCGGTAAGAGAACCAATTTTGATGAATATCGAGTTCAAACAAGAGGCGGTAAGGGTGTTGCAACATATAAAGTTTCAGAAGCAACAGGTTGTCCTATCGCAATTGCAACGGTTAAAGAAAATAACGATATCATGCTTATTGCATCTGATAGTGTAATAATCCGTATGGATGCACAAAAGATAAGTCGGTTTGGCAGAGTAACAAAGGGCGTAAGACTCATGCGTCTTGAAGATGATGTTACAATCGTAGGTTCTGCTGTTGTAGAAAAGAGTGAAGAAATTGAAGAATCAGAAGAAACACTTGAAAATGAAGTAAATACAACTATAAATGAGGAGGTTGTAACAGATGGCAACGAATAAATTTGCAGTTTACACTGAAAGGGATTTATTAACAATCATAGACGGATTATCAAACGACACACTCAGATTTACTATTCCTGAGCTTAAAGAGCTTCAATCAGAACTTATTAACAGGAGAGTTGATGGTCAACAGATCACAGCAGTAAGTAACCTTATAATGAAGCAGATGTCAGAATCATCAGATAAATCTGTTGATAAGAAGAAATTCACCAAGAGAGGCGCTGCAATAGAGCAGGCTGAAAAGGAAAACATATTCCTTAAAGAACCTGAAGTTGAAGAAATAGCCCCTGAAAAGGCAAATGAAGATGCTGTGGAGCCCAAGAAGAAGACAAGAGAAACGCTTGTGGAAACACCAGAAGTAAAGCCTGAAAAAGAAAAGTTTGCATATATTGATGAAGAAGAATATGAAGACTATTATGATGACGGCGATGAAAGATTCCCAATTTTAGGATTCCTCACAGCATTCTATAAAATTGTAGGATGGCTTGGTGTTGTTGCTATTATTGGTGCAACAGTTATACTTTCAATAATCTATGAGCTTCAAAAGCCAATCGTTATCATGGCGATTGCAGGTAGCGTTGTTGTTTCAGCTGTTTTCATTCTTTTGATGTCTGCAAAGGCAGAAAAGATTGCTCTTGACCTTGAAAAAGAAAAGCACCTCAGAAGAATCAGAGATTTACTTAGAAAACAATGATTAAGAAATTAGTATACTTATCTATAATGTTTATTATTATCTTCTGCACTAATGTTAGTGCAGAAGATAATAGTGTTTTACAGAAAATTAAAGAAAAAATCAACATACCTGATAATTACTCCATATTCAGCAGTGCTACAACAGACGGCGCCCAAAAGTACTGGTGGAGAACTCCTTCTGATGAAAAAAATGGTGGAGAAATATCAATCACAGTTGATCTTAACGGAAATATAGTGGATTACTATCATTTTAAGAATGATTATGTAAGCAAAGATGAGGGTGCACATTTCTCTGTGTATAACAGAAGTGATTCTCGTCATATTGCGATGAAATTCGTTGAGAAGGTATGTCCTGAATTAGCTGATAAAATAGAATATAACAGTAAATCTTTGGAGTCTGATATCTCTAAGAATTTAAAGACTGCAACAATTTCTTTTTATAGGGTTGAAAATAAAGTCCCTTTGTATGATAATTCAATGAAATTTGTAATTGACCTTAACACAGCGCAGGTTATCCAGTATAACCTTGTTTGGGATTATGATAGTGAATTATCCGATAAAGGTAATATAGAAAGTGCTCCTGTAGCGCTAAGTAATTATATCGAAAACGTTGGAATCGTTCTAAACTATAAGCTAAGCATTGGTAATGGGAATAAAAAAGCGTTCCTTGTATACTCTCCCACAAATGAAAATGCGGTTATCGATGGGCAAACAGGAAATGTAATAATAAAAGATAATAATCTCGAACAGAATTTCATTAATCAGTATTATAACGAGCCAGTCGGAGAAACTTTTACTGAAAAAGAACTTTTGTCTCTTGCGAAGCTTGGTAAATTCATTTCTATATCTGATGCGCAGGAAAAGGTCAGAAATATTAAGGAATTATCTTTAACAAATGATTATGACTTAACATATTCAAAATATGAAAAGACAGAGGATAGATATTATATTTATCTCGAGTTTTCTCATATACCCAATACTGATTTTAATGCAATGAACAATGAGGAAAAGCTGATGTATCTGGCAGGGGATAATAGCTATGTCAGAGTTAAGCTAGATATGCAGACAGGCGAAGTTGTATCTGCTAAAACATATAATAAAGAAGCGGTTCTGCAGAGCGAACCTGTTGATATCGAGCTATTAAAGCAAAATGCTGATGCTTTCTTACAAAATAATATGAATACCTTATATTCCTCCTGTGTTTATCATGAAGAAAAATCCTATATAAACGATGAAATATGTAAGTTTGTATATATTTGTAATGTGGATGGTATTCCTTTTGACGGCAATAATATAACGGTGGAATACGATAGAAACACAGGCAGTATGACAGCAGTAGAATGTAATTGGAATTACAATGTGGAATTTGAAAGTAACGATAATGTGATAGGTGCAAGCTTAGCAAGTAAGGTATTCTTTGATAGAATACCATTGCAGCCGGCGTATATATATGTAGGTAATCAGCTAAGATATGTATATGACCTCTATCCATTCTATCCAAAAGCTATAAATGCTAAGGATGGCGAGCTAATTAATCCTGATGGTACAAGATACAGCATTAAGAATTATAACTATTATGCTGATATTGAGGGACATTATGCACAGGGTATGATAATGCGTCTTACTAATAACTATATCGTGAGCTCGGGTTATAATGATGGATTCTATCCCGATGCAAATATTTCACAAGAGGATTTTCTCTCATGGATGGTAACTGCACTAAAAGGCACAACATATGAAAGCACAGAGCAGTTATATAAATATCTGATGATGAATGATATTATTTCTGCTAATGAGGCTGATCCTGACTCAGAAATATTAAAGGAAGATGCAATTGTATTCTTTATAAGAGCTCTTGGTTATGATTATATTGCACGGGCAACGGATATCTATAAACTGCCCTATGTTGATACGAATATAATAACACCAAGCAAGATAGGCTACATAGCTTTGGCAAAGGGAATTGGTATGGTAGATGGTGATGAAAATAACAAGATATCACCTAAAACCCCTCTTACCCGCGGTGATGCAAGTTGTATTATATATAAATATTTAGACAGATAAAAATGGTGATGTTCTAAAAAGTGCAGACCGCATAAAACAAGGGAAAATGGATTTAATTAGCCAAATGAACACATAAATTATGAATCATGTAGTAAAATTTGCGAAACTAAAATTTACCTTGAATTAATGCTTTATTCTATGAACAAACCTCACCATATAAAACATTTACGAAAGTAAATGTTTCAACTAAACGCCTGAACACAAGTGTTTTGCGAAGCAATAAGTGTGGTAGTGGCGGTTTTAGCGAGAGTATATAAATACACCTTCGGGTCGCTCCTTTACTCTCTTTCGGTTTGTCCATTTGCAACTAAATGCCTGAACACAAGTGTTTTGCGAAGCAAAAAGTGCGATAGTGACGGCTTTAGTACGTATTTTTACCTATTCACTTATAAAAACGTAGGCTGTTTAAAAACAAATTGTTTTTAAACAGCCTTATTTTTATTATCATTTATTTAATATATTCCTTACCGACATATTTAACAAGTGCCTGTGGAACCTTGATTGAGCCGTCGGCCTGCTGATAGTTTTCGAGTATTGCAGCAGTTGTTCTGCCAATAGCAACGCCTGAACCGTTAAGAGTATGAACAAATTCAGACTTATCTTTAGCACTTCTCTTGAATTTAATCCCAGCACGACGAGCCTGATAGTCTTCGAAGTTACTGCAAGATGAAATTTCAACATATCTATTATAGCTTGGCATCCAAACTTCAATATCATATGTTTTTGCTGATGAGAAGCCCATATCACCTGTTGAAAGAGCTACTACTCTATGTGGAAGTTCAAGTCCCTGTAAAACTCTTTCTGCGTCGTTTGTAAGCTTTTCAAGCTCGTCATATGAAGTTTCAGGAGTTGTAAATTTAACAAGCTCAACCTTATTGAACTGATGCTGACGGATAAGACCTCTTGTATCTCTACCTGCAGAACCTGCTTCAGCTCTGAAGCAAGCAGAGTATGCACAATGCTTGATTGGAAGCTCTGCTACATCAAGAATCTGGTCACGGTACATGTTGGTAACAGGGACTTCAGCTGTTGGAATAAGGAAATATTCTGTTCCTGCAACCTTAAATGCATCTTCTTCAAACTTTGGAAGCTGACCTGTACCTATCATGCTGTTTCTGTGTACCATAAACGGTGGGAAAATTTCGTCATAACCGTTAGCTGTGTGTGTATCGAGATAATAATTAATTATTGCTCTTTCTAATGTGGCACCGGCTTTTTTATAGAATGTGAATCTTGTGCCAGTAACCTTTGCGCCCCTTTCAAAATCAAGCACATCAAGATCTTCGCCAAGATCCCAGTGGGCCTTTGGTTCAAAATCAAACTGTCGTGGTTCACCCCAACGTCGAACTTCTACATTCTGTTCATCAGAAGCACCTATCGGACAGCTTTCGTGAGGAATATTGGGAACAGTAAGAACGAAATTTCGTATTTCTTCATCGAGTGCTCTTATTTCTTCATCGAGTGTTTTAATCTTTGCAGAAATTTCTTTCATTTCCTCAAACAGAGCAGTTGTATCTTTTCCTTCCTTCTTCATCTGAGGAACCTGTTTTGATACAGCATTCTGATTTGCCTTAAGTTGCTCGCTTTCAAAAAGCAAGGCTCTCTTTTTTTCATCGATCTCTTTAAAACCATCAAGAGTTAAATCTGAATTTCTGTTTTTAAGAGCAGTCATTATTTTTTCGGGGTCATTTCTAAAAAGTTTTACATCTAGCATTTGTACATCGACCTTTCCTTATTAAAAATCGTATAGATTATAAATTATGAACTATATTTTGTCTATAGGTATTGAATATCAAATATTTTGCGTTTTGAGCGACTTTTAATGATATATGGGAAATCATATTGGTTATATTCTGAAATAGCCTTAGAATTAAATACTTAATCCCAAATAATTAAGAATTTTTTCCAAATCTTCGTTATTGTAGTAGTCAATCTCAATTTTATTCTTTCTCGTTCCTTCTGAAAGTGTAACCTTGTATCCGAGCCTTTTTGAAAGTCTTGTTTCGATATCGGCAATGTATATATCCTTGTCTTTTTTAGGCAGTCTTTCTTTTCTGTCTTTATTGAGATTTTTAACAAGAAGTTCGGTATCTCTAACGCTTAAGTCATGCTTAATTATTTCATTTGCAACTGCAATCTGTCCCTCTTTATCTGTGATTGTCACAAGGCATCTTGCATGACCGCTGAAAATTCTGCCTGTCCTTACATACTCTAGAACCTGATCACAGAGAGTAAGAAGTCTTAGCGAATTTGCTATAGCAGGACGGCTTTTGCCGATTCTAATGCTGATTTGCTCCTGTGTAAGAGAATACTTGTCCATAAGTTCTCTGTAACCAAGTGCTTCTTCGATAGGATTGAGGTCTTCTCTTTGGAGGTTTTCTATAAGAGCTATCTCCATAACAGTTTGCTCGTTATAATCTTTGATAATTGCAGGGATTGTCTTAAGTCCTGCAATTCTTGAAGCACGCCATCTACGCTCGCCGGCTACGATTGTATAACGATTTTCTTTGATTTTCTGAACTACAATTGGCTGTATAACGCCATATTCTGCTATTGAATCAGCTAACGCTTTGAGTGCATCTTCGTCAAAATCTTTACGAGGCTGCCCTTTGTTTGGCTCAATTGTAGATAATTTCAGTTCTAATACTGCTTTTCCCTCAGAAATGGAATCATCATTATTCATAACCGCTGCATTCTTTTCAAACTCGGGAATAAGCGCATCTATGCCTTTTCCAAGGCCTTTTTTCTTTATTGCCATGGTACTCGCCTCACTTTTTCTCGTTTTTCTTTATTACTTCTCTTGCAAGCTGCATATAGCACTCGGCGCCTTTACTTGTAACATCATACTTAATTATAGGAAGTCCATAGCTAGGAGCCTCGGAAAGACGCACGTTTCTAGGTATCATTGTCTTATATACAAGCCTTGGAAAGTATTTTTTCACTTCTTCAGCTACCTGCAGTGAGAGATTTGTACGAGAATCAAACATTGTGAGTAAAACTCCCTCAAATTCTATGTCAGGATTGAGTGATTGTTTTATTCTTCTGATGGTATCAGTAAGAAAAGCAAGTCCTTCAAGCGCATAATACTCGCATTGAATAGGTACGAGTACGGAATTACAGCAGACAAAGGTGTTTATTGTTAAAAGATTAAGGCTTGGAGGACAATCTATAATAATATAGTCGAAGTCTTTCTCAATGAAGCTTATCGCTGTTTTGAGAATATATTCCCTGTCTTTTACTGAAACAAGCTCTATTTCTGCTCCTGTAAGGTCACGAGAGGATGGAGAGACGGTTAAATTATCACAAGCACTATCACAGTACGTGTCCTTGATGTTTTTATTTCCCATAAGCACATCATATATCGTACATGTAATCTGTTCTTCGTCAACACCCGCACCACTAGTGGCATTTCCCTGTGGGTCAAGGTCTATTAGCAATACTTTTTTCTTTTTTTCCGCAAGGCAGGCACTAAGGTTAACAGCAGTTGTTGTTTTGCCTACGCCACCTTTTTGGTTTGCTACAGCTATAATTTTTGCCATTGTGCAAATCATTCCCTTCGTTACTCGATTATAACACAAATAATACAATAATTCAATACTGACGCGTAAAATGTTTCACATGAAACATTAATTTTCACAACAACCATATGTTTCACGTGAAACAGTAATTTTCACAAGTAATCATATGTTTCACGTGATACACTAAAATATACAAAAAAAGAGATGTTTCACGTGAAACATCTCTTTTGCCTAGTTATACCAGCCTTCCAGTTCTCTTTCAGTTTGTACATTAATATAATTAATGACATTTTCACTGGTGTATGTACCAAATATTGTCAATCTCTTGAGCTCGGTTATCGGTGTGTCCTTTGTGTTAACGCCGACATCGCCTACCTTACAACTTAAGGTGTATCCTGCTTCTAGTGCTTGTTGTTGATTTTCTTCTGTAAACAATCCATAAGGGAATGCAAGAAGTTTGCAATTGAATCCGAGATTTGTGTCAATCAAATACTTAGAGAGCCTTAAGTCTAAATTTGCTTTTTCACTTGAATACTGAGAAACATCATTGTGATAATATGTATGTGAGCCTATTTCAATCAGCCCGCTATTAATCATCGTTCTTGCCTGGTCCCAAGTAAAGTGAGCATAGTTTACTTCCGGATATTGCTTGCCTACAGTAGATGCTACGATAAATATGGTAGCTTTCATTCTGTATTTTAATAGTATTGGATATGCTTTAGTATAATTAGAAAGATATCCATCATCAAATGCGATGATTATCGGCTTTTCCGGGAGTTTGGCATTATTAAATTTAAAATCCATATATTCCTGAAAGCTTATGGTTGTATAGCCATGCTTTAATAATGCTTGCATATGTTCTTCAAATAATTTTGAAGTTATCGCAAGGTTACTGATTTCATCAGGATAATTTTCCTCAATTGCGTGATATAGTATAATAGGCACGGTCACCTGATTAGTATCAATCTCTTCTGCAAATACAGATATAGTTGGCATCAGCAAAATCGCAGATAATAGTAGGGTTAGAAGCTTTTTTATCATATACCCTCAGCCTCCTCACTAGGAGCAGCTGTTACTTCATTATAGACAGCTTTTTCATTTTCTATAACAGAATCAATCATTCTCTTTAGCATTACGCATGATTCTGCTCTTGTGGAGTTAGCCTTAGGACGAAGTGTTCCATCAGGATTCCCTGCAACAATACCATTAGCTGACATATAATCAATAGAGGCTTTGTAATCTGGATTGATAGCATCTTCGTCTGTGAAGGTAATACTTGTACCTTTATTTGTTAACGATATTTCGGCAAAAGATATCGCTCTTTTTGATATTTCGAACATTTCTTCTCTTGTAATATATTCATTAGGATTAAAATAGCCATTTTCATCAATTGTAGCTATGTTATATTCAAGAGCTGTAGAAACATAAGGAAAATACCAATCTGTGTCAGTATTGTCGATAAGTCTGACTGCTGCCTTAGGATTAAATATACCAAAGGATGATATTACGATCTTTACAAATTCCGCTTTGGTTATATTATTATCTGGACGAAATGTTCCGTCTTCAAAGCCTTTAACAATACCCTTTGATACGAGAAAGTCCACAGATGGAGCTGCCCATGTAATACCGCTCATATCGGAAAAGGTCCAAGGGGCGTTTATATGATTGATATACTTATCAACCAAATCAGCTGTATTATCTGCATATGCAGTTGTAAATAGTGTAGTTGCCGCAACCATCGCTGCAATAATTCGTTTCATATGTATCTCCTGTTATATCAGTTTAGTTCAACCGGTGCATCAGAGATTCCTGTGTTTACAGGGTCGTCCTTTGGAACAACGCCATCAAATGCGGAATCCTCTTTTACCTCGGATTTGTTACTTTCTTTATTTGTTACTTTATTTGTTGCTTTATTTGTTTCTTTATTTGTATCTTTTGAAGAATCTGTTTTGTCTTCGCTCTTAACTTCAGCTTTATCCTCAACTGCTTCAGATGAGAGTGGCTGTCCACTACCCGGTGTTATTGTACCACCTGTATATTTACTTGGTACATCTTCGCTGTTAAAATCATCAACTGTTTCGTATTTTGAAAGGCGTTTCTCTAGGAATTCGATTCTTTCCTTTAAATCCTCATTTTCTTGTGACAAATCAGATGATCCAACAGGCATTGTAGAGTGAGTCATAAGCATATATGAAAGCAGGAAAGACAATATGAACAGACCCAAAGAACCAAAAACAATCCCCAAAATCATCTTTGGCTTTATTTTCATTCTTTTTTTCTTTTTGTTTAGAGTGTCATTGTTATATTCATTATATGCCATATTTCATACCTCCGTACGATAGATATATTTATACAAAATAAGTATAGCATACTGAAACACTATAGACAACAGTTTGCTCTCTTTTGTCATACATACTTATTATACGACATTAACAAACACATTTCAACTGAGAAAATTAGGGTTTTTTGTAAGAATTTTTGTTACGATTATGTTACCGATTTTCTCTATGAAATGATATAATATTTATATACTAAACTTGTCCCGATTTATTATTTACATATATTATAGTATATATACACAAAGGAGAGATAATATGATAACTTTATTTAAAGGTGATAAAAAAGAGCGTATAACAGATGTGCCCGTAGAGCAGATAAGACCTAATCCTCATCAACCAAGAAAAGTTTTCAGTAACGAAAGCCTTGTTGAGCTTGCTCAGTCTATTTCAAGATATGGACTTATCCAGCCTATAACTCTTCGGGAGGTATATGAGGGATATGAACTTATCGCTGGGGAAAGGCGACTTCGTGCCTGCAGAATGCTCGGCATGAGGGAAGTGAGAAGTATAATAATAGAAGCAACAAGCAGTGATAGTGCGGCTATTGCTCTTATAGAAAATCTTCAAAGAGAAAATCTGGATTATCTGGATGAGGCTGATGCATATGCAAATCTACTAGCTGATTTTGGTATAACACAGGACGAGCTTGCAACAAGAGTCGGGAAAACTCAAGCTACAATAGCTAATAAAATCCGTATACTTCGCCTTGAGCCCTCAGTTAAAAAAGTATTAAGAGAATACGACCTTACAGAGCGTCATGCAAGAGCTCTTTTAAGATTAGAAACAGAGGAATTGCGATTAAAAGCTCTTGGAAGAATTGTAAAAGCATCTCTTAATGTTAAGCAAACCGAGGAATATATAACAGGTATGCTAGAGCCAAAGGATGAAAAAACCCCTGAAAGACCGCAGGCAAAGCGAGTTTTCAAGGATTTAAGAGTTTTTTCAAATACTATTAACCGAGCTGTTGACCTTATGAAACAATCGGGAATAAACGCCAATTATCAAAAGGTCGATGGGGATAATTATATTGAATATATTGTTAGGATTGCAAAATAATCAGCGTATCTGTCCATCACCGAAGATAATATATTTAACAGTTGTGAGCTCGCTTAGTCCCATTGGACCTCTTGCGTGCATCTTCTGGGTGCTGATACCAATTTCTGCGCCAAATCCGAATTCAAATCCATCAGTAAAACGAGTTGATGCGTTAACATAAACAGCCGCAGAATCGATTTCTCTGTGAAATTTCATTGCGTTATGATGGTTGTTTGTGATAATTGCTTCAGAGTGCTTGGTGCTGTGGGTATTGATGTGGTTTATTGCTTCATCAACATCAGAAACAACCTTAACCCCGATTATATAGTCAAGATATTCTCTGTCCCATTCTTCATCAGTTGCAAGTTCACCTGATTTAATAATTTCAAGTGCCTCGCTATCACATCGAAGGGTTACGCCCTTTTCCTGAAGAGCATTAGCTAATACAGGGAGAAAATCCTCTGCAATACTGCGGTCAATAAGGAGTTTTTCTGCCGCATTGCAAACGGATGGTCTGCTTGTTTTTGCGTTAATAAGGATGTTTGTAGCCATTTCAATGTCGGCTGATTCATTGATATAAATGTGACAGTTACCAACCCCTGTTTCAATTACAGGAACAGTTGCGTTTTCTGTAACTGCACGGATAAGTCCTGCGCCGCCTCGTGGGATAAGCAGGTCAAGATATTCTTTAAGTTGCATCAGTTCTGTTGCAGTCTGTCTCGATGTGTCCTCTACAAGTTGAATACAACCTATTGGAACGCCACATTCAACAAGGGCTTTTTGCATAACAGAGACTAAAATCTTATTAGAATTTATGGCTTCTGAACCACCACGAAGAATAACCGCATTGCCTGATTTAAGACAAAGAGCAGCGGCATCTGCTGTAACATTAGGTCTTGCCTCGAAAATAATACCAATTACACCAATAGGTACTCGTGTTTTGCCAATCAAGAGACCGTTTGGTCTTTTGGTCATATTTATAACTTCACCAACCGGATCATCAAGGGTTGCAACCTGTTTTATACCCTCAGCAATACCTGAAATGGTATCCTCTGTAAGTGCAAGACGGTTAAGCATAACTTCTGATGTTCCTTTGCTTCTTGCATTGTCAACATCAATTTTATTTTCAGCAATAATAACAGAGGCGTTTTCCACAAGCATATCCGCTATTTTGTGGAGAACCTCGTTCTTTTTTTGCGTGGAAAGAGATGCCAATATGTAGGAGGCTTGTTTTGCGTTATATCCCTTTTCTTTTAATTCGATATTCATAGTTAATCCATCCTTTATTGCTTTTTAAATAATGTTCCGGGCTGTTTCCCATCGAAGATATCATAGAGTATAACCGGGTTTGAACCATTTATTATAAGCATATCACAGGTCTGTGTAGCAATTTCCGCTGCCATGATCTTGGTTTTCATTCCGCCTGTGCCAAATGCAGAGCCTTCACTACCTGCCATCTGTCTGATTTCATCGTCAATCTTTTCTACAACGGGGATTCTCTGTGCATCAGGATACGCTTGTGGATTCTTATTATACAATCCATCAATATCCGTCATGATAATAAGCAGGTCCGCATTGCAAAGTGTTGCAACATATGCAGAAAGAGTATCATTGTCGCCAAATTCCAATTCATATGTTGAAATGGCGTCATTTTCGTTGATAATGGGAATGATTCCATGTTCTAAAAGAACATCCAGAGTGTTGATAGTGTTGTTTTTCATTTCCTCCACATCAAGGACTATTTTAGTAAGAAGGAGCTGCGCTACATTCTTGCCATACTGGGAGAAATATGTCTTATAAATATTCATAAGTTCGCTCTGACCAATTGCCGCAGCTGCCTGTCTTTCTTTCATACAGGTTGGGCGGCTTTTAAGTGCAAGCTTTGGTGTGCCGATGCCTACCGCACCGCTGGATACGAGAATTAATTCCTTACCCATATTGTGCAAATCTGCAAGGACATTTACAAGAGCAGTTACCTTTCTTAAATTAAGCATACCAGTAGAATGTGTAAGTGAGGATGTTCCTACCTTCACTACAATTCTGTTCGCGTTTTCTATATTCATAGGACTATACACCAACTCTTTCAAAATTATAGACCTACTTTATCACAAAACAAATAAATAATCAATACAAGTAGCTAATTTCTTCTGCAATCTTCTTAAAAATCGGTCCTGCCCCACTTCCGCCCCACTTTCCGTTCTCACACAATACTACGCAGGCGTACTGTGGATTTTCTCTGGGGAATACACCTGCAAACCAACCATGTGTCATACTTTCCCCATTCTCTTGCCAGCCTGATTCTGCACTGCCAGTTTTTCCTGCGATAGTAATTTTGTCGCTTTTAGCAGGTGTGCCTGTGCCATTTGTAACAACTTTCTCCATTAGGGATAATAACGTGTTTGTGGTTTCTTTTGAGAACACGCCCATCTCGGTTGGCCGGGGTGATTGGGTGAAGGTTATACCGTCTGATTTAAGCTTTCCGTCAATTAATATAAGGGGCTTTTTTATACCCTCGTTGCCTACTATTTGTAGAAGCTGTGCGATTTGAATTGGTGTTCCTGTCATATTTCCCTGACCTATCGAAAGGTTCGCCAAAGCCTGTGGAGAATCTGCGGTATCGGGTAGGTTTCCTTTTGATTCATCTAGCGCTAAGTCTATTATTGCGTTGCCAAAGCCTATCCTTTGTGCATAATCTTTGATTTTATCCCAACCAAGCTGTTGTCCCAAGGAGTAAAATGGAATATTGCAAGATAGCGCAAAGCCCTCTTCTAAACTAGTCTGTCCGTGTCCCTCTTTGTTGTTGCAATAAAAATCCTTTCCATCAATATCTATATGCCCATTACAAACAAAAGTATCACTTGGGTTTACAATGCCCTCCTCAAGGGCAATAGCCGTAATAAGGATTTTAAAAACAGAGCCCATGTCATAGGAAGATAAGCTTCTGTTTAATAGCTGACCACCTTCTTTATTAAAAAATGCTACGGGATTATCCTGTGAATACGCTGGTCTGCTTGCCATTGCAAGGATTTCGCCTGTTTCTATGTCCGTTACAATTACCGCTCCTCTTGGCAAATCACTATCCATAATCTCTTCACATATCTTTTGAATGTGCATATCTACTGTAAGCCTAACCCCGCTCAGGTCAATGGCGTTGGGGTTATAATATCCCTGTGTGGCTAGATTGGCGTTTTTTGCATCGGCAGTAGTAAATATTTTTTGCTTATTATTAGTGATAAGCGAGTTATCAAGGGCTTTCTCTAGACCGCTTCCGTTTGTATATCCTCCATAACCGATCAGATGGCAAAACAGGTTGTTTTTAAAGTACCTTTCCGGAATAGTGAGCTGGGTAACTCCTTTTATTGACATAAGCTCAGTTTGGAGTCTTTTATTTTGAGGCATAGGGACGATCTCGACCCCACTATTTGGCATATCGAGACCAGTGATGCGTCGAACTTTCTCTAAGTTGTCGCACTTATCGCATAGAATAACCGCATATGAGTCACAGGTGGATTCCGTAAGAGGAATCATATTACGGTCATATAGTATTTTCCTTGCGTTTTTAATATCAGTTTCCTTTACAAACTGGCTAACCACTGCTTTTGAATATTCACTATGATTTATTATAGATACATGGAAAAGCCTTGCCATAAGAAAAAGTAGTGACAGGGCAAATATGACAGATAAATACCTGATTCTATTCATAAAAGATGCTCCAATAGAGTAATAGATTTTATGAATATTATGTACCTTTTAAACAAAATTAAACAAGAGTCTTGAAAAATGTGGAAACCAAGGGTATAATAATACAATCGATAATTATATAAATTCGTCGAGAAAACAACTCAAAATCAAAAAGGGAGGTAACAAAAATGTCAGAACAAATTTCTCAAATATCTGATCGTATCAGAGAACTAAGAGAGATAAGCGAATACACCATAAGTGATGTGGCTGCAAAACTAGGTGTTTCTGTCGAAACCTATGAAAGCTACGAGTCAGAAGATGCAGATATTCCAATTAGTGTGTTGTATGCCGTCGCCAACCTTTTCGGCGTCGATATGGCTGAGTTACTTACCGGTTTATCTCCAAAGCTTGATTCTTATTATGTTTCAAGATCAGGTAAAAGAAAAAGTATAGACCGTTACCCTGGATATAAATTCTGGGATCTTGCAGGGAATTTCCAGCGCAAGATTATGGAACCACTTCTTGTAGAGGTTGATCCAGAAGAGGGTATAACAAAACTCGTAACTCATTCAGGTCAGGAATTTAACTATGTTATTGAAGGCGTCGTTAAGGTCGTTATTAAGGATAAAGAAATATTGCTTGAAGCGGGAGATAGCATATATTTTGATCCAATGCTTCCTCACGGACAACAGGCAATGAACGGCAAAAAGGCTAAGTTTATTACTATTATTTCAGAATGATAAGGGGTTACAATATAATATGTTGGAAAAATATTTACCACGAACAGAGTTTGACTCCTATGAGGATTTCAAACAAAATTATAGAGTTAATGTTCCCGCTAACTTCAACTTCGGGTTCGATATTGTAGATGGATGGGCGAAGGAAAAGCCTGATCTTCAAGCTCTCGTATGGTGTAATGACCGCGGAGAGGAAAAGAGTTTCACATTCACCGATATTATGAAGCTTTCTAACAGAGCAGCAAACTTCTTTGCCTCAAAAGGCATCAAGAAGGGCGACGTTGTTCTTCAGATAATGCGCCGACGTTGGGAATATTGGGTTATCGCTACTGCTCTTTGCAAGCTTGGTGCTGTTGTTATTCCAGCAACACTTCAGCTTACCGCAAAGGATATTGCATACCGCATAAATGCATCAAAGGCAAAGATGCTTGTATGTGTAGCAGATGAATATGTTGTTGAACAGGCAGAACTTGCAGAGTCAGAATGTCCTACTCTTGTTGGCAAGGCTATTGTCGAAGGGGAGAGAGATGGTTGGATTGACTTCGAAAAGGAATTCATGAATTTCCCTGATACATATGAGCGTCCAACAGGTGCAGATGCTAATGCAACAGAAGACATAATGCTTATATATTTTACATCAGGTACAACAGGTATGCCAAAGATGGTTGAGCATAATTTCTCACATCCACTTGGCCATATTGTAACTGCGAAATATTGGCATCAGGTACAGGAAGGTAAGCTACATATGTCCATAACAGACTCCGGTTGGGCAAAGTTTGGCTGGGGCAAGATATATGGACAGTGGATCTGCGGTGCGACTATCTTCTGCTACGACATGGATAAATTTATCCCTGAAAAGGTACTTGAAAAGGTTGAAAAGTACAAGATTACAACCTTCTGTTGTCCACCAACAATGTATCGTTTTATGCTTCAGGAAGACCTTACAAAGTATGACCTTTCGAGCATTGAGCATTGTACAAGTGCTGGTGAGCCTCTTAATCCGGAGGTTGTTAAAAAGTGGAAGGAATACACAGGACATATGATTCACGAAGGCTTTGGTCAAACGGAATCTACTGTTATTTTCGCAAACTTCCAGTGGTTTGATGTTAAGGTTGGCTCTATGGGTAAGCCAGCACCACTATATGATATCGATTTGATAGATTCAGAGGGCAACACTACTGATGACGGTGACGAAGGTCTTATCGTTGTAAGGGGTGTTCGAGAGAATATTCCGACAGGTCTTTTTGTTGGATACTATCAGAACGAAGAACTCACACGCGAAGCCCTTCATGGCGACTATTACAGCACTGGTGATAAGGCATGGCGTGATAGTGATGGACATTATTGGTTCGTTGGAAGAAGCGACGATGTAATTAAGTGTTCAGGCTATCGAATTGGACCTTTTGAGGTTGAAAGTGCCCTTATCGAGCATAAGGCTGTTGTTGAATGCGCAGTTACTGCTGTTCCTCATCCAGTAAGAGGTCAGGTTGTTAAAGCAACTGTTGTTCTTGCAAATGGCTATGAGCCATCGGACGAATTAATCAAGGAACTTCAGGAACATGTTAAGCATTCTACTGCTCCATACAAATATCCTCGAATTGTTGAGTTTGTTGATGAACTTCCAAAAACTGTTGGCGGTAAAATCAAGAGAGCACTCATCAGACAGATGGATGAAGAAAAATACAAATTAGACTAATCAATAAAACAGGCAGAAGGGCTAAGCTTTCTGCCTGTTTTTAGTAGGTGATACATATGAAAAGGATTTTGAAAGCCATTCTTATTATTATTGGGATTGCATTGATGGCTGATGCTTTTGTTCTTGGAATCGTAGGCAATTTCAATGTTGGTATTATTGCTACATTTGGTCTTGGCGTTGTGACCTTTGCGTACGGCGGCTTTGACAAACAGGTAAACAAGGTCATTCCTAAATGGCTTCGGTATGTGATTGTATTTGGTGTGTGCTGTGTACTAATAATGACAGTATTCTTAGCTGTGTACGGAAATGTAGATACGGCAGATTACAATGAAGATGCCCTAATTGTGTTGGGCGCAGGTATTAAGGGGGAATATCCCTCTTTGCCTCTTGTTCGCAGGCTAGATAGGGCGGTTGAGTATTATAAAAAGAATCCCGAAGTTGTTATTGTTGTTACAGGTGGGCAAGGGTTTCAGGAGGATATTACCGAAGCGCTTGCAATGGAAAGATATCTTGTAAATAAGGGCGTGCCTGCTTATAATATTATCAAAGAAGAAAAGGCAACAAGCACATATGAAAACTTCAGGTTTTCCAAAGAGATTCTTGATAAGAAATTTATAGAAGAATACAAAATTGCCTTTGTTACTAACGATTTTCATATATATCGTGCATCCCGTCTAGCAAAATCCGCTGGTTTTGAGACGGCATCCCACATCAGCGGAATAACCGAGTGGTATACTCTGCCGGTGAATTATCTAAGAGAATGTTTGGCAATAGTGAAATTATGGATATTTAAAACATAAAAGGCTGATAAAAAATGCACATAATGAACGAACTTCACCGCTCAATGTATTTATATATACACCATCGGGACGGGTGCACGACACCCTTTCAGTACGTCCATTCTGCACTATTTTTTCTGGAGCCTTGGCTATAAAAAATGCACACAAAAAAGACAGTTCACTTTGAACTGTCTTTTTAATTTACTTTATGAAACACTCAATTTTATCTGTATCGCTTAGCAGATATTCTGCTGTAGTTGACCTTTGCTGGGTTTCTCTGTTTTCATCAGGATAATATACCTTTTGTGTGACTTTAGCGGTTAATTCATCGGATGTTTTTATATCGAGCATTAGTGAATAATTGGCGAAATCAGAGGGGTTATCCATAAATCCAAACTCTACATGCAAAGCCCTATCATAGCCCGGAATCTTCCCTACAGGGATTGTCATGGTAAATGTATTATCTTTGCCGCACATCTTATATGCAACTGAGTTGTTTGGTCTTCCCTCGTAGCCTGTATCGTTGATATCACTTAACTTTGATAACAGGGGCTTAGTGCCGTCGAATTTATATGAAACCTCGCAATCCTTTAGTGATACTAGCTTATCATCAACTGTGAGCATAACCTGGACTACTGTTTTATCGATATTTGCTTGCATATTGTCATATTTACCCAGAAAAAATTTAGTTTCAACTCCCAAAATAAGAGCTATGGCAATAATGAGTATAACAGCTGTGCGTTTACTAATCATAATTTGTTTTATCTCTCTTTCAGCTTTTTGAAATATTCTAACACAGATAATATATTTTGTCCATATAACAAGCAAAAAAATACTGCATAGCAGTTAAGCTATGCAGTATTGTGATTTACTAAAATCAATCAGTAGAAAATGGAAGAATTGCAATATGTCTTGCTCTCTTAATTGCAGTTGTAACCAATCTCTGATGCTTAGCGCAGTTACCGCTGATTCTTCTAGGAACAATCTTTGCTCTCTCTGTAAGATATCTGCGGAGTCTTGCTGTATCTTTGTAATCGATGTGTTCAATCTTATCAACACAGAACTGACAAGGCTTTCTTCTTGCCTTTCTGTTTCTAGGTCTTTCTGTTCTTTCAGCCATGTTTAGCAACTCCTTTCGTAAATTAAATCAGAATTAATAATTAATTAGAATGGCAAATTGTCGTCTGTTCCATATGTTGTAACAAATCCCTGCTTTTCAAAGCCGTCATTGTCAAAACCATTGTTGTTACCACCGGCTTGGTCATCATTTCGCTTATCACCGCAGAAATTAACCTCGTCAGCAACAACTTCTGTAACATATCTCTTATTGCCGTTTGCATCATCATATGATCTTGTCTGGAGACTTCCCACAACATTTATCATTCTGCCCTTAGTAAAATAACGGCTGACAAATTCTGCAGTTTGGCGCCATGCAACAACATTGATGAAGTCTGCTTGTCTTTCCTCTCCGCTTCTCTGGAAGCGGCGGTCGACAGCCACCGTAAATGAGCATACGGAAACATCAGATGCCGTAGTTTTAAGTTCGGGATCTCTTGCGAGACGACCCATTATAATAACTTTGTTCAGCATAATGACCTCTCCTTACTCTTGTGGTAATTCGTCACGACGAACGATGATTGAGCGAATAACACCATCGGTGATTCTGTAAATTCTGTCTAATTCACTTGGGAATTCAGGCTTTGCTGAAAATTTAATAAGAGTGTAGAAACCTTCATTCTTAAAGTTGATTGCGTATGCAAGCTTTCTCATACCCCAAACATCAACCTTTTCAACTTCACCATTTTTCGCAATCAGGTTCTGGATTTTCTCGAGAATAGCCTGAGTTTCCTCTTCGGTCTTATCCATATCGATAACCATGACTGTTTCATACTTGTTGATAACTTCTGTCATTTTAAATACACCTCCTTCTGGACTTTGGCCCTGCTAAACGCAGAGCAAGGACAATTACAGATTATATAACAAATGTCAATCTTTGTCAAGCATAAAATTCATTTGCTTCCTATTTAGTATAAATTACCAGTACATTTTCCAGTCAGGGTTCTTAACACGCATAAGCGCTTCGAGGAAGTAGTAATCACCCCAGATGTTACATTCAGGCTTATGCCCTGCGTTCCAGTTGTACATACCGTCTGTGAGGAGACCGTTAGAAACCTTACCCGTTGTCATATAGTTGTCAATGAGTGAATGGAGAATGTTTTCTGCAACCTCGATATATTTTGGATCATGAATATATTTATCCATTTCAAGCATACCACATACTGCGATTGCACCTGATGAGCTATCACGAGGCATATCGTCACCATCAGTAAATACAAGATCCCAAAAAGGTACATTATCCTTAGGAAGATGACCTATAAAGTAGTCTGTGATTCGCTTGTATTCATTAATAATTTTTTCTTCTTTTGTATAATCAAAGCTAAGGGCAGTACCGTATACACCCCAAGCCTGACCTCTTGCCCAGCATGAATCATCTGCATAACCCTGATGTGTCACGCCCTTGAGCTTCTTGCCTGTTTCAGGGTCAAAGAATACTGTGTGATATGTAGAACCATCTTCTCTTGTAACTGTTGCAAGAGCGGTTTTGAGATGTTTATATGCAATTTCGTGGTACTTCTTATCCCCACTTGCCTCTGTTGACCAGTAAAGAAGCGGAAGATTAAGAAGACAGTCGATAATAAAACGATAGTTATCAGGAGCACCGATTGTACCCCAAGCTTGAATAAATTCACCCTTTTCGTGATATCTTTCAAGAAGTGTATTAGCAGCTGTTAGGGCAACTCTCTTCGCAAGGTCGTTTCCTGTAAGCTTGTACTGTGCAACAGCTGAGAGGGAATAAAGGAAGCCGAGATCGTGAGTATCGATATCTGTTCTTGTGTCGATTCTGTTACGGAAAGCTTCAAGCTGGAATTCAGCAGTTTCCTTGAAGATCTTCTTGCCTGTTAATTCATATGAAAGCCAAAGCATACCTGTCCAGAAGCTTTCTGTCCATGAACAGATTTTTCTTGCAGGATATACAAGGTTTACGCTCTGTTCCTCAGGAAAAAGCTCTGTAAAGGTAGGAATCGCCTTTTCAATAACATCAACGCTATATTCTATGGCGCTGTCAATTTTTTTCATATCAAACATAGATATTACCCTCCTGTAGGTAAGATTACCGAAATTTTCTATATTATATAATACTTTTTCAAATGGGTCAAGTGCTTAGCAATGGGGATTATAAAAAATGTAGAACACATAAAACCTGTTATATCGGCGTTGTCAGCAAATATAAGGGATTTTGCGAACTGCAAAAAAAGGGGGCTGTAGAAAAATGCGCAGACCCATTGTATGAACAAACTTCACCTCTCGGCGTACCATCGTACGCCTTCGGGTAACCCTGTGGTTCAGTTTGTCCATTCTTCATCATTTTTCGTCAGCCCCCAAAGGGGCTATAGTCAGCCCGATTATTAAAATCGTTTTGCTACAGCCCCTTTTCTTTGTTTTTTTGCGGTATTTAACTTGATTTTAAAATAGGTCTTTTGGATTAATCGATTTATCATTTTCCAGAACTTCAAAGTGAAGATGAGCACCATCGCCACTTTCGGCAGTTGCAGTTACTCCTACATTACCAATGGGTGCACCAGCCTCAACAAAATTACCTACGCTTACAGGTAGATTTGGCTGAAGACTACTGTACTTTGTAACCATAATATCAGAATGTCTTAAAATCAGTGTTGGTCCATAGAGCGGATCGTCATAGATTTTTTCTACAGTGCCTGCTGCCGCCGCCTTTACTACTGCTCCCACATCTCCTTGTATATCCAGTGCTGTATGGGTACGCCAATCACGAAGGGTTTTGTTATATAGCAGCTTGTCCGCAGAATAATCCTGAATAATCGTACCGTTGAGAGGAAGTGCGAATTTAATATCCTTTGCTGATGCTGGAGCAGTTATAGGCTCGGCATCTTCTTGGGATTCAGCTTCGGAGGGATCGGTCACTTCTTCAAGATCAGGCATGACTATTTCGTTTAGGTCTGGGTTATAAGGGGTTTCCTCGGTAATATCGGGGGCTTCAATAGGAGGGTTCATAGATAGAGCCTTGTCTACTTCTTCTTCCATAGCTGCTTTTCTGCTATTGATAAATCCTGTTGCACATACTGCCACAAGAAGAAAAAGAGCAAGGGTGTATAGTGACTTTGGCGTTTTTGTCTCCTTTTTGCTCGTGTTATGTTGGTATCTTGTCTGTTTCATAATAATCAATCCTTTCTAATTATTGATGTAGAAGTATATGGTAATTATGCCCAGTGTCTAAAAAAATATACAATCGAAGGTTTTTATAGTTAAAAAAGTGGTTGACTATGTGAAAAGTTGGGAGTATAATAGGCTTTATATTATTATAGGTAGGTGTCATTTTTTATGAACAGAGTTTACAATTTTTCAGCTGGTCCATCAATGCTTCCTGAATCAGTTCTTAAAAGAGCAGCAGACGAAATGCTTTGCTATGGCGATACAGGTATGAGCGTTATGGAAATGAGCCATCGTTCAAAGCCATATCAGGCAATTATTGACGAGGCTGAAGCATTACTCAGAGAACTTATGAACATACCAGAGAACTATAAGGTTCTTTTCCTTCAGGGCGGTGCATCGTCACAGTTTGCTATGGTACCACTTAACCTTTTTGGCTTTGGTGCAAAGGCTGACTTTGTTAACACAGGTGCATGGGCAAAGAAGGCAGCAAAGGAAGCTTCCCGTTATGGCGTAGCTAACATCGTTGCGTCTTCTGAAGACAAGACCTATTCATATATTCCAGAGCTTGACAGCTCTAAGTTTGACCCAGAGGCTTCGTATTTCCACATCACAGCGAACAACACAATTTACGGAACTAGATTTACAGAGCTTCCAAAGGTTGGGAATGTTCCTCTTGTTGCAGATATGTCATCTAATATCCTTTCGCAGGTTTATGATGTAAACGAGTTTGGTATTATCTATGCTGGTGCGCAGAAGAATATGGGTCCTGCCGGCGTAACACTTGTTATCATCCGTGAAGACCTTATTGGCAAGGCTTTAGATATTTGTCCAACAATGTTTGACTATAAGACACATTCAGATAATGGCTCAATGTTCAACACTCCTCCAACATATTCAATCTATATTTGTAAGATGGTTTATGAATGGATTAAGGAGCTTGGCGGCGTTGAAGCTATGGAAAAGATCAATATCGAAAAGGCAAATATTCTCTATAATTTCCTTGACGAATCAAATATGTTCAAGGGCACAGTAGAAGTTAAGGACCGTTCACTTATGAATGTTCCATTCGTTACAGGTAACGAAGAACTCGATGCAAAGTTCATTCAGGAAGCTTCAGCTAAGGGCTTTGTAAGCCTTAAGGGTCACAGATCAGTTGGCGGTATGCGTGCAAGTATCTATAATGCTATGCCTACTGAGGGTGTTAAGGCACTTGTTGACTTTATGAAGGACTTTGAGGCACACAACTAATCTGTGTGATAAAGAAAAGGAAGGTAAATACACAATGTATAAAATTCAGACACTTAATAAAATTGCTGAATGCGGACTTAAAAAGTTCGGCAGCAATTATGAAATAGGCGATAATGTTCAGAATCCTGATGGCATTATCCTCAGAAGCTTTAATATGCACGAAATGGAAATTCCAGAATCTGTTCTCGGTGTTGCAAGAGCAGGCGCAGGTGTTAATAACATTCCTGTTGATGCATGTGCAGAAAAGGGCATTGTAGTTTTTAATACTCCCGGAGCTAATGCAAACGCTGTTAAGGAGCTTACAATCTGTGCGCTTCTTCTTGCTTCAAGAAAGATTGCACAGGGTATCGATTGGGCAAAGACTCTCACAGGTGACGATGTTGACAAGCAGGTAGAAAAGGGCAAGTCGCAGTTCGTTGGCCCCGAAATCTCGGGCAAAACTCTTGGCGTAGTCGGCCTTGGCGCTATCGGCGTTCTTGTTGCAAATGCAGCTGAAAAGCTCGGTATGGAAGTTATCGGTTATGACCCTTATCTTTCAATCGAAGCTGCTTGGGACCTTTCAAGCAAGGTTTGCAAGGCAAGCAGTCTTGATGAAATTTATGCAAACTGTGATTATATCACAATGCACTTGCCGCTTCTCCCTGCGACTAAGGATATGATTAATGCTGAAGCAATTGAAAAGATGAAAGACGGCGTTCGTATTGTTAATCTTGCAAGAGGTGGTCTTGTAAATACTCCTGATATCATTGCAGCTACTGAAAGTGGCAAGGTTGCATCATATGTTGCTGACTTTATCACAGGTGAACTTGTGGGTAAGGATAACATCATTGCTATTCCTCACCTTGGCGCATCAACTCCTGAATCAGAGGATAATTGTGCTATGATGGCCGCAGAGGAGCTCAGAGAATATATTGAAAAGGGTAATATAATCAACTCTGTTAATTTCCCAAAATGTGAATCTGAAATAACAAGCGCAAAGAGAGTTTGCATTATTCATAAGAACAAGCCTAATATGATTAGCCAGTTCTCATCAGCGTTAGCATCAGAGGGCATTAACATTGACCATTTCCTCAATAAGAGTAAGGGTGATAATGCTTATACTATGATTGATACAGAAGTTGTAATAGAATCAGCCATTGAAAAGATTAAGGCTATTGATGGGGTAATTAGACTTCGTGTAATTGGTTAAGATGTAAAGAATAAATGCTTTACTATGTTCTAAATAATAGAAATATAAATTAGCTGGGAAGTTGCGATAATTTACATCGCAACTTCTTTTTGTTTTTGGCTATACTATATTCGGGTGATTGCGGTGAATTGGGAGTTAATTGTTATAGTTTTTATGTCTTTAGCACGATATAGCAGGTATGGTTTTAGGTATTTTCCGGTTGTTGATGATTGGATACAATATATTTCATATCAATCGGCATCCGATTTGTTTAGCAGATGGTTTATAGGCGGTGGTCTATATGCAACCCGTCCGCTAGCTGGACTTATGGACTTGTATGTGTGGGGCAAGATTGGACTGTCTATGTCCTTTTTTATTATTTCTTTCGTTTATGGATTAAGCTGTTATTTATTCCTTCAGGTATTTCGTAGGCATAACATTAGGGCAGGATTAGGTTTTGTGATAGTTTATATGCTACTACCTATAAATATTGAAGGAACGCTCTGGCTATCTGCATCAACAAGGATTGTTGTGTCCCTGTTTCTTATATCATTGTCATTATGTTTTGTTAACCATAGTTTTCTGTTCTGGCTGTTTAATTTATTGTCATTGTTCTTCTATGAACAGACGGCGGTTCTTTCGTTGGCACTTTCTTTGTATTTCACATATAAGAAGCAAATAAGAATCATCCCTATCATTAATTCTCTAATTTTTGCTCTGTATTATGCTGCGTTCTCACGTATGGGACAGTTTGGATACAGAAGCGATTTTGCTATGCCCTCGATAGACTTTTTTAAGGATTTTATAGAAGGATTTATCAATAAGCATAGCGAGCTTATTGCAAATGGATTCGTTAATGGGCTTGGACAACTGAGTTTTGTTATGATTGTTCTTGTTATGTTGGTTGGGATAATCATCCCATTAACATTAAAGGATAACAAGGGGAGTAGCGGACTATTATTGGGTATATTTCTTTTTGCTATCCCCTTTACTCCATATCTTGTGGTAGTTCAGCCATTATCGTTTCGTGCTTTTGTGCCAGCTCTTGTGGGGTTGGGTCTTATCGTTGATGGGATTATTATGTCTCATTCTGTGAAAAAGGCTTTTGCGATGATTCTGATTCCTGTTTTCTTGATTGTAGGGGTCAGCGAGATAGGGGATTATAGGCGAGTGAGCATTATGGACAAAGCCGCTGCAAGGCAGATAATTGATAGTGGGGCGAAGACCTTTAAAAGACAGGAGTGTCTAACTAAAACAAACACTATGTATATGCAACATATCACAAATGTTACTGAAAGTGATTGGGCTATGACAGGATGCATAAGGGCAATTACCCGAAACCCTGATTACCCTATGTTGATTTGTGAAGAATAAATAAACTATTTGATTATGTAGAAAAAATGTGATACAATGTAGAATGATATGTTATGTACGATTTTAAGAAGGTGTTTTATTATGTCAGATAAAAAAGTAAAGATTCTAGATGTAAATGTTAATAGTATCACAATGAAGCAGGCGGTTGAGAAGGCTCTCGGTTATATCAAAGAGGGTGGATTCCACAGCGTTTTCACTCCTAATCCAGAGATAATATGGCTCTCTCAAAAGGATAAGGAGCTTAAAGAGGTGCTTGATAATGCAGATATGCTTCTCCCAGATGGGATTGGCGTAGTCGTGGCATCCAAGATTAAAAAACAACCAATGCCTGAAAGGGTTGGCGGTTATGATTTTACCCGTGAGATGTTTAAGCAACCCGGGATTTCATTCTTCCTTTTTGGTGCAAAGCCGGGTGTTGCAGAGCTTGCGGCAGAGAACCTGAAAAAAGAAAATCCTAATATCACTATTGCAGGTACACGCAATGGATACTTCGACGAAGCAAAAGATACCGATGAGATAATTCAGCAGATAAACGATAGCGGGGCAGATGTACTTATTGTGTGCCTTGGCGTTCCAAAGCAGGAACGATGGATATACCGCAACAGAGATAAGCTAAGTCCGTCTCTTTGTATTGGAGTTGGCGGAACACTTGATGTAATTGCAGGGGTAGTAAAGAGAGCGCCTGATATCTACATAAAGCTTAATCTTGAATGGCTTTACAGAACGGTAAAACAGCCTTCAAGAATAAAGAGAAATTGGGTTCTATTTGCGTTTATACTAAAGGTTTTATTTATAGATAGAAAAAACAAATGAAAGGATGATATTCGATGAAGGTAACACTTCTTTCACACACACCGGATCCTGAAAGATTGGTTGCAGCAGCAGCCAGACTTTGTTATTCAAATAAAACAGTAGATACTCTTTATGAGGGTATGAGCCATCCTGAAGATATGGTTAAGATGCTTATTGATATGGGTCATGAAAGTCCACTTGAGCATGCGAGCTTTACCTTTGGTGTTGAGGGTGTGAGCAGAGCGCTTCTTGCACAGCTTACTCGTCATAGAATCGCTAGTTTTTCTGTAAAATCACAGAGATATGTTGACGAAGCAAAGCTTCAGGTTGTTACTCCTCCTGCCATTGCAGAAAATTCTGAGGCAAAGGCTATGTTTGATGAAACAACCGAATACCTTCGCAAGAAGTATATCGCCCTTCGTGATATTCTTAAGCAAGGATACATTTCCGAGGGTATGGACGAAAAGTCAGCCCAGAAAAAGGCTCTTGAGGACGCTCGTTTTGTTCTGCCAAATGCTTGTGAAACCTCCCTTATTATGACCATGAATGTTCGTTCACTCTTTAACTTCTTCTCACTTCGTTGCTGCAATCGTGCGCAGTGGGAGATTCGTGACCTTGCAGATGAGATGCTTCGTCTTGTAAAAGAGGTTGCTCCATCAATTTTTGAGAATGCAGGTGCTCCTTGCGTAAGCGGACCTTGCGATCAGGGTAAGATGACCTGCGGTAAACCAAGAAGATAATTTTTTACATAAAGAGGTTGTTTTTTATGAAAGGCAAATTGTTTGTAATGGAAGGTCTTGATGGTTGCGGTAAGCAGACCCAGACAGCCCTCCTTAAAGAAAAGCTTATACAGATGGGATATAATGTTATGACTATTACATTCCCTGATTATGATAGTGGCGCGTCAACTCCTGTTAAGATGTATCTTAACGGTGAATTTGGCGACAAGGCATCTGAAGTAAGTCCATATATGGCTTCGGCTTTTTATGCGGTTGACAGAATTGCGTCATATAAAAAGCATTGGGAAAAGGAGCTTCAGGCAGGAACAATCGTAATTGCAGATAGATACACAACGTCCAATATGCTTCATCAGGCAACAAAGCTTGAGGGTGCAGAGCGTGATGAATATCTTGACTGGCTTACTGATTTTGAGTTCAACCGTCTTGGCCTTCCTGTTCCCGATGGTGTAATATATCTTGATATGCCACAGGAGTTTGCAAGAACGCTCAGAAGTCAGCGTGATACTAAATTCGAGGGTAGTGATATCCATGAGAAGGATAGAGAATACCTTGAAAAGTGCAGCCGTGCTGCCCAGTCTATTGCTGATAAGTATGGATGGAAGACTGTTAAGTGTGTTGTTGACGAAAAGCTGCGCACAATAGAGGAAATTAACGAAGAAGTGGTCGGTTTAGCGGAGGCTTGGTTATGGGAAAAATAATGATTCAGGGAACTGCTGAGGGTGTAGGCAAGTCTACGGTTGCAGCGGCGCTGTGTCGAATTTTCCGTCAGGAGGGCAGGGCTGTTGTACCCTTTAAGCCAGTGTCTTCTTATCCCGAGTCAACCTTTACCGCAGACAATTGTGAAATCGATAGCAGAATGAATATTCTTGCGGCAGCTTGCAGAAAACAGCCTGCGGTGCTTATGAATCCTGTATTTTTGAAGCCTGCAGAAAATCAAAAGTATAATGTAATCGTTATGGGGAAGATATTTGAAACAACAGCGCTAATTCATCATCTTCGAGATGGATATGCATTTATGGATTTGGTGAAGAATGCGTATTCAATTCTTCTTTCACAAAATGAAGATATTGTTGTTTGTGGAAGCGGTAGCTGTGGTGATAATTATTTTTGCGATAAGGAACTGGGCAATATGAGTTTTGCTCAGGAAATGAAGCTTCCTGTGATTCTCGTTGCGGATTGCGCTAATGGTGGAACCGTTGGAGAAATATGCGGAACATTATATATGATTCGTCGCCAAAAAAGACGAGTGCAGGGTGTAATTCTTAATAATTGTCCTATGGACAGGGTTATTATTGAAGAAATGAAAAAGCTTATCCCTGTGCCGGTTCTTGGCACAATACCAACATTTAACTTAAACTTTAATCTTGATGGGTATGAAAAGGAACGAATCAAGGTTGAGATTATCCGTATGCCTTCTATGCTAGGCAGCAGTGAATATTTCCCTCTGGAGAATCGTGATGATACAGAGGTTAGATATATTAATAAATTTGCAGAAAGCAGCTCTCCTGATTTGCTTATAATTCCTGATTGCAGAAGCTTTTCTGATGCGAAGGTCTTTTTGAGAGAAACGGGATTTGATGTACTTATTAATCAGATGGTATCTGATGGAAAGCTTGTTATTGGTATTGGCAATGGCTACGGCGTTATGGGTAATGGTAGAGAAGAACTTAACATTCTTGATGTAAAAAATACCGATGCAGGTGAGAGATACTCATTAAGCTTTGAAGGCACAATTGGGAATAATCCTTCTCCCTATTTTGCCGATTTATCAGAAGTTATAGTTAAAGGCACTGAGTCAGCAGTGAATAATACCACCGTTGGTCTTGCTGCCCGCCCTGCCCTAAATGGCAGGGGCGCATTCAGTGCGGCAGGTAACGCTTTTGGAACAAGTGTTCATGGCTTGTTTGAATGTGATGCATTTGTTAGTGGTTTGATGGCAAACCTAAAACAAATAAAGGGTATTCGATATACTGATACTCCTCAGTCAAGGCGTGATACAGCCCTTGACTACTTGGCTGATATCGTGAGAGATTATTGCGATATGGAGCAAATATATAAAATAATGGGGGACCCATATGAACCTGAAGTCGGTATCGTCAGATGATTTACAAAAGATAAAAAGCTATTTAGAATATCGCCAATGTGAAAGCTCTGAAATTAACTTCCTTACGTTTTATATTTGGCGTAAGGCATTTAATATTCAGTATGCTGAAGTAGAAGGCTGCCTTGTTATTCGTTTTAAGGATAATGACAGCCCGGAGAACTTTCGATTCCCTATTGGGGGTGGCGATGTCATCAAGGCTCTTGAAAAGATAGAGGAGCATTGTGATGGAAGACCTATTTTCTATGGTATATCCAAGCAGCAGGCGGAGTTTCTGGAGACAAGAGGATATAAAACCTCTTGTATGAAGGCATATTCCGACTATGTTTATAAGACTGATGACCTTATTAATCTATCGGGCAGAAAATATCATAGTAAGAGGAACCATCTGAATACATTTATGCGCTCTTACGAATATGAATATAAGGCAATGGATAGTGAAAATGCTTTGGAGTGTATCAAGGCTTATGATTTGTGGTTTACCAATGAAAGTCAGGATGCAATGCTAGATTATGAGAAGCAGGCTATCGAAGATATCCTTACTCACTTTGATATTCTTGATTTTAAGGGCGGGGTTTTATATGCGAATGGTGAAATCTGTGCATTTACTGTGAGCGAGCAGCTTACAAAGGATATGGCAGTTATTCATATTGAAAAAGCCAATACACAAATCAATGGGGCATTCCCAGCTATCAACCAGATGCATCTGGAAGCAACATGGAGTCATCTGACCTATGTTAATCGTGAAGAGGATTTGGGTCTTGAAGGACTTCGCAAGGCAAAGCTTTCCTATCGTCCTTGCAAAATGATAGATAAATATAAGGCGGTAAAGCTGTGATTATGGAAAATGATAAAAAGGGCTTGCGACAAAAGTTTAGTCAGGTTAGAAAAAATGTAGCGAATAGACTGCAAAAGGATAAAGTAATTACTGATATCTTCAAAAATAGTGATTTATATAAAAAGGCAAACTCTGTTATGTTTTATGTCAGTATGGAGCAAGAGGTTGACACAAAACGGATGATTGCCACGGCACTTGCTGATGGAAAGAGAGTCTTTGTTCCAAAGGTGACAGGGAAGGGCGAGATGTGTGTCTGTGAAATATCAGACGCCCAATCCTTCGAGAGAAGTAATTTTGGTGTGTACGAACCGGTAAATCCTGTCGTAGTTGACAAGGATGCAGTAGAACTTATTGTTGTACCCGGAATGGCGTTTGATAAAAGTGGCACAAGGCTTGGCTATGGCGGTGGATTTTACGATAGATTTTTATCTGATGTGAAATGTGATACAGTAGGATTTTGCTATGAAGTTTGCCTTACAGATAAGTTAATTAAAGAAATAACAGACATTGGTGTTGAATATATAATTACCGAAAAGGGGCTAATCAGCTGTGGAGGATAATAATATAAATTATGAATATATTCTGCGTTATCTCAAAAGAACATTGAGAGCTGACGAAGGACATATAGAGGATGTAAGGCGAGTAGCAGTGGGGATGAACCTACCCATCGCAAGAGTTGAAACTGTGCGCTTTTTGCAGACTCTTATTGCATCATCCAACGCGAAGAGAATTCTTGAAATCGGTACAGCCATTGGCTATTCGGGTCTTTCTATGCTAGAGGCTGCGGGTGATGATGGACATCTTGTTACTGTGGAAAAGTCACCAGACCTTGCAAAGCTTGCAAGAGAAAACTTTGAGGGGAAGAAGGTAGAACTTATCGAAGGTGACGGAGTAAAGGTTCTTGAAACATTAGACGGTGAGTTTGACTTTGCTTTTGTAGATGCGGCAAAGGGTCAGTACGGAGCTATGTTTGATAACCTTATGCGTCTTGTTAAGACCAGTGGGGTTATTGTCAGCGACAATGTGCTTTATAAGGGTATGACAGCGACTGACGATTTGAGGGAACGCAGAGAGATAACTATTATTAAGAGAATGAGAGCATATCTTGATATGCTTTGTAATGATAAAAGGCTTGTGACATCCATCGTGCCAATCGGTGATGGCCTTGCAATAAGCTACATAGTACGAAAGGATTGATATATATGATAGAGCTTCTTGCTCCGGCAGGGGATCTTGAAAAAATGAAGATTGCCATACAGTATGGCGCTGATGCGGTGTATATGGGTGGCGGTGTGTTCTCATTGAGAAGTGCTGCGGCGAATTTTGATGAAGAACAGATGAAGCATGGTGTAGAGTATGCTCATAGCAAGGGTAAAAAGGTCTATATTACAGCTAATATCATTCCTAAAAATGCCGATATTGACGATTTATACAAATATATACGACTTATAGATAGCTGTGGAGCAGATGCGGTTATCCTTTCTGATTTAGGTGCTTTTACCGTTGCGAAGGAAGCGGCGCCAAATCTCCCAATCCACATAAGCACACAGGCGAATAACTTAAACTACAAGGCTTGTGATGCGTGGCACAAGATGGGTGCTGAGAGGGTCATCCTCGCTCGTGAGCTTTCTTTTGAAGAAATCAAGGAAATCCGAGAAAAATGCGGTGAGGAGTTAGAAATCGAAGCCTTTGTTCATGGCGCTATGTGTGTTTCCTATTCAGGCAGATGCCTTATGTCTGATTATATGGCATCAAGAAGTGCGAATCGTGGTGATTGCGCACAGCCTTGTCGTTGGAATTATAGTCTTGTGGAAGAAAAGAGACCAAATCAGTATATGCCTGTTTTTGAAAATGAAAGAGGCACATTTATCTTTAACTCCAAGGACTTATGTCTTCTTCCATATATTCCACAGCTTGCCCAGTCGGGAATAACATCATTTAAAATTGAAGGTAGAGTTAAGTCTGAATACTATGTTGCGGCTATTGTTAAGGCATACAGAACAGAGATTGACAGATATCTTGAGAATCCTGATAAATATGTTTTTGATGAAAAACAATTTGATGAGGTTAAAAAGGTTAGTCACAGGAGCTACAGCACGGGCTTTAATTTTGGTAACAAAGGTGAGCAGGTATATGAGAGTTCTTCATATATCCGTGAATATATTCTTGCAGGTGTTGTAACTGATTATAATTGCGAAACAGGCAGAGTTACAGTTGAGCAGAGAAACAAAATCTTTGCTGGTGACAAAGTTGAAATTCTCAGCTGGGATAATCCTGAGAATATCGTGTTCAAGGCTGAAGAAATAAAAAATGAAAAGGGTGCTGACATTGATTCAACACCTCATTCCAAGATGATTTATACAATGAAATCTCCTGTTCCTGTTAGCAAAGGTTCGTTTGTAAGAAAAGCAGTTGAATAATATTGCTAAAAGGCGGTGAATATAATGCAAATCGATATTATAAGGTATATACAACAGATAGCCAACCCTTTCTGGGATTTCCTTTTCACAGGTGTATCAATTCTTGGTGAAGAAGTATTTCTTATTTCCCTGCTTGGATGGGTTTATTGGTGTTTTGATAAAAGGCTAGGTTATAAAATCGGTTTTCTTTATGTTATCAACGCGCCGCTTAACTTTATCCTGAAGTGGATTTTCAACGCACCCCGTCCTATTGGTCAGGATGGCATAAGAACGATTTATGCAGATACTGCCACAGGAAGCTCCTTTCCTAGTGGTCATTCGCAGCTTGGTGGCGGATTGTTTTATTTCTTTTTCAAAAACAGTACAAATCGTGTGTGGAAGATCGTTTTTATTATAATAGCTCTGTTTATACCGCTTTCTCGTTTGTATCTTGGCGTGCATTTTCCAATCGATGTTGTTGCAGGCTTTGTGGTGGGGATTGGTGTTGTATATCTTGCAGACTATGTGTTTGAAGCGTTATATGAAAAGCACACCGAATATTTTCTTCTTTTTGCTCTTCCTGCTCTGGTCTATGCTTTTATTGATGGCGGCGAGGATATATACAAGGTGGCAGGTCTTGTAACCTCTTTTGTGATTGGGATGATTGTGGAAAAGCGATTTATCAATTTCCCCGTCGAGGCAAGGCTTACATATCAGATTATTAAATATGTTTTAGGCATTTGTGCGGTTATGGCAATTCGTGTTGGACTAAAAAGGGTTCTGCCTGATGCTTTGTGGGCAGGATTTGTAAGATATTTTGCCTTAGGCGTATATGTAACAATTATCCATCCATGGGCAATAAAAAGATTCACAAAAAATCTGCATAAAATCATCTAAATCAGCAGAAAATTATATCGGGTGATATAATGGATAAAAATTGTACAGATAAGCAGTATGCTCACTATGTCAAAGCCAAGATGCCTAAGTCAAAGATTTGGAAGAACATGTGTTTTGCATTTATAATTGGTGGTATTATCTGCGTTATAGGTCAGGCATTGAAAGATTTTTATTTGTATCTTGGCCTTACCGATACAGATTCCGGCACATGGGTTTCAGCGACGCTTATATTTTTAGGTGCATTTTTGACAGGTATTGGCGTGTATGATAAAATTGCAGTCTTTGCAGGCGGGGGAACAATAGTACCAATCACTGGTTTTGCCAATTCTATCGTATCTCCGGCAATGGAGTTCAAAAGCGAGGGAATTGTTTTGGGACTGTGTGTAAAGATGTTTTCCGTGGCAGGGCCGGTTATCGTTTTTGGTACATTAATAAGTATGGTAATCGGAATTGTCTATGCAATCATAGGATAAGGATAATATAGGGCGGAGCAATCCTTTTACAGGATTGTTCCACCCTATATTTTAACTTATTTGTAAAAAATAATAGGTTGACTATTCCGTGCATAAATGTTATTATACAAATACAGAGTTGGGGTTTTGTAAGTATTTTAGGGGAAAATGAATTTAGAAAATAATTGAGTACATATAAAATACATAGGAGGAAAAGACGATGAAATCAACAAAAAGATTAGTCGCATTAATGCTGACAATCTGTATGGTATTGACATCAATTTTTACTGTTTCAATGCCTGTATATGCTGCAGACAATGCAGACTTTACAGATGTTAGCGAAGAAGCTTCATATCACGAAGCTGTGCGTGTGCTTAATGCACTTGGAATTATTCTGGGTTATCCAGATGGAACCTTCCTTCCGGATAAAGCTGTAACAAGAGCTGAGTTTACAACTCTTCTTGTAAGGGCTATGGATATGGCGGAGATAGCGCAGCAGTCATATGTTCCAGCGAAGATGCCGTTCGATGATTGTAAAAACGAAAGCCTTGGCGTTTCTTACGCTTATCCAAATATCCTTTTTGCTTATGGCAAGGGTATCATTAATGGTATGGATGCAGTAACATTCGCACCTGAAAATGAAGTTACATATGAGCAGGCCGTTAAGATGATTGTTTCAGCAGCAGGCTATGGCTATGTTGTAGAAACAGAAGAAGGCGGATATCCTGATGGTTATCTTACAAGAGCTGCAAGCATGAAGATCCTTGGCGATGTTAAGGGTACTGTTGGCATAGCGGCTACAAGATGGCAGATTGCACAGCTTATTTATAATGTGTTTGATGCTTATCTTATGGAAAAAGTTTCTAACGAAGGCAACTATTATGTTGTAAATGAAAACAAGACATGGCTTAAGAGTTTCCTTAATCTTTACGAAGATTCAGGTATGATTACAGCTGACCATGTTACAAGCATTTCTTCAAGCACATCAATACCAGGTCAGGGTCAGTGTTTTATCGATCTTGACAAAGGTAATGTAGAAGCTACATTTAATCTTGGTAAGTATAATGTATCTAAGCTTATTGGTAAGAATGTTCATGTTTTATATTCTTATGATGAATATAAAAAGGAGAACAACATTGTTTACCTTGGCGACCTTTCAAGTCTTACAACATCAATAAAGGTTAATGCTGAAGATGTTGAAGATTTAGGTGATCTTGACATTGTAAACGGCGGTATTGTTACATATATGAAGAATCCTGATAGTGATTATGCTAAAGAGGATACAATCACCGTTGCAAAGAACGTAACACTCGTTCTTAATGGCAAGGCTTACGCACCAAGTCGTTCACAGTTTGCAGCTGATATGGAAACACTTGTAGACGGCGAGATTGAATTCATTACGGACAAACAGTCAGAAGAAGTTACAAAGATTTTTATCACAAAGGTTGACACATATGTTGCAAACTCAGTTACTACTGACTCAAGATCAGGTAAAGTTACTGTAATTGACCTTTATAGAAATACAAATCAGCAAAACTCTTTTGTTCTTGATGTTGAAGATGCAGCAAAGAACATATATATTTATGACAAGTCAGGTAATGTTGTAGAAAAATCAGCTATCACTAAATATAGCACTCTCAGCATCGTTGAAAGTAAGGCGAGCGCAGGCAGAGATGTTATGAATATCTATGTTTCTAATGCAACAATCAATGGTACTGTTTCGGAAATATCCGATGATGGTATAGTAACAATTAACAATAAGGAGTATAAAATATCTCCATATTACGAAACATACGCTATTGGCAATGACAGAGCAAACGAAATTATTCTTAATACTACAGCAACATTCTATTTAGATAGAAATGACAGAATTACAGCTATGAAGAAGGGCGCAGACTTATACTCATATGCATATGTGTATGATATCGGAAGTGCCACAAATAGCACACTTGATGATGAATCATATGTATTAAGATATATTGATCAGACTGGTGTGGTTCAGAAAGAAATCGTAGACTATAAAATCGAATATGATGGCGACAGAAAAGACCCTGCATCTGGTATGCGTTATCTTCAAGCTGCGGCAGAGGCAACAAACTATGACAAGAAGTATGATGAAAAAATTAGCTCACAGCTTATAAAGATTTCAAAGAATACAGCAGGAGATATTAAGACAATCGCTACTGTAAATAATCTTGCAAGTGAATATTCTACAGATTTACTTAGTGGTTCTACGATTAAGTACGAAGAGTCTGATGAGGAAGATGGCACATACAAGCCAATGAAGTACACATATTCAACATCAGCAAGTGGTACTTTTGGCACAGACCCAAAGATTATTGTTAATTCAACTACAATCGTTTATGTTGTAGGCGCTGATCGTGATGAAGACAACATAAAGAAGAGTACCGTTGCAAAAGAATTCTCATCTAACACAGATTACATTGTGGAACTTTTTGATGAAAGATCAAATATCGCAAAAGTTTGTATAGTATACAAAGATAAGACACAGGAAACTGTTACAGCTGCAACACCACTTACCATAATTGATAAGGTTACAAGCAAACAGAAGAAAAACAATGAAGGCAATGTTGGCGAAGGCGCTGATGTATATGTAGCTAAGACAACATTTGGAAGTAGCACAGTTGTTTCTGCTGATGAAGGTACTTTTACAGGCATGGGTGAAGGTAACATCTATAAGATGCTCAGCAACAATTATGGCGATGTAATAGGTGACAGCGAAGGCAGCGAACTTGTTTGGGATGTAACAACTCCAAATATGCCATCAGATAACAAGTGGGTTAATGGTAGAGCTGAATCAGTAAATGGCGTGGCTTACAGAACCGTAGTTGGTGTTATTGAATCATTTGATTCTGAAGAAGGCGTAATCGTATTTATTCCTACAACAGACATTGATTCAATTGATGCTGATGGAACTACACCAAGAGAAACATTTACAATTAACGTTTCAAGTATAACCGATTCTTCATGTGGATTCCTTGTGTATGATTCACAGTATGAAGACTCAGTATATAAGATCACTTATGATGAACTTGCAGGTAATATGGTTACATATAAGGATAACCCTGAAAACGCAACAGAAGTTCTTATCTACCTTACTGGCTCATCATCAAATCTTACTCCAAAATTAATCTACGCAATACACAGATAATAATAAAAAAAATTCCACACCATCTTTTATGAGTGGTGTGGAATTTTTTTATACAGAAAATTCATAAAAACAATTTGTCCTTCATAGAATATACAAAATATATCAGCAAAAGTATGGAGGAATAGGTATGGTAGAATACAGCATCTACAATGATATTTCTGAAAGAACCAATGGAGACGTCTATATTGGCGTGGTTGGCCCTGTAAGAACGGGTAAGTCAACATTTATCCAAAGGTTTATGGACACTGTTGTTTTCCCTAATATGGAGAACGAGCACGAAAGAGAAAGAGCAATCGATGAGCTTCCGCAAAGTGCACAAGGCAGAACGATTATGACAACCGAGCCAAAGTTCGTGCCTAATGAGGCTGTTAATGTGTCTATGGACAATAACACCCACTTCAAGGTGCGCCTTATTGATTGTGTTGGCTATATTGTTCCTGGGGCAACGGGATATGACGAAGAGGATGGACCTCGAATGGTAAAAACCCCTTGGTTTGATGAGAACATCCCGTTTGAGAAGGCTGCAGAGCTAGGTACAAGAAAGGTTATATCTGATCATTCAACAATCGGACTGGTTATCACTACCGATGGTAGCATCACCGAGATTCCAAGAGAGGACTATATTGCCGCTGAGGAGCGAGTTGTGAAAGAATTAGCAGAGGCAGGCAAGCCGTTCGTTGTATTGCTTAATTCAGCACAGCCCTATTCAGATAGTTGTAGCCAACTTGGCCGCCAACTACGTGAGAAGTATATGGTCCCTGTTATCCCCACTTCATGCGCTGCCCTTGATCAAGAGGAGATAAACAGGATTATTGAACAGATTTTATATGAATTTCCTATTCAGGAGCTTTCTTTCAGGCTTCCATCCTGGGTAGCTTCTCTGGAAGATGACCATTGGCTTAAGACAGATTTACTAAAAAGCATTAAATCAGCTGCCGCTGATGCAACAAGACTTCGTGAGGCTGGGCGTGCGGCACAGGAGATTGGCGAAAACTCAAATGTTGAAAGTTGCGGAATTAGAACTATCAGGCCTGGCGAGGGTTGTGCGGAGCTGACAGTTGCACTTTCAGATGAATTATTCTATAAGATGCTTTCGGAGAAAACCGGTGTTCAGGTGGAAAATGATAATCAGCTATTGAATCTTTTTGCTGACTACGCTGCAACCAAGAAAAAGTACGATAGAATTGCAGGAGCGCTAGAAGAGGTCAAACAAAAGGGCTATGGCATTGTTCCCCCAACTCTTGATGAATTAACTTTAGAAGAGCCTGAAATTATCAAGCAGGGTAGCAGATATGGTGTGCGTCTTCGTGCATCGGCACCGTCTATACATATGGTAAAGGCGAATATCGAGACGGAGGTAAGCCCTATAGTTGGTACGGAAAAACAGTCGGAGGAGCTTATAAAATATCTCCTTGATGAATTCAAGTCGGATCCTATAAAAATTTGGGAATCCAATATGTTCGGGAAAACTCTTCACGAGCTGGTTAATGAAGGACTACACAACAAATTATCCAAAATGCCAGACGATGCACGTATGAAACTTCAGGAAACCCTTCAGAAGATAATCAACGAGGGTAGTGGCGGACTTATTTGTATTATATTATAACATAGCAAAGCGGTATGACTTTACATGGGTCATACCGCTTTCAGCGTGTCTTAAACTTATCGACACGCTGGCAGACTGCGAAAAAGGATGTTAAATTCGACATTTCCGACATCGTCGGCGTACGAGGGTACGGTAGAGGTCGGGAAGGACGAAAGCAAGTAATGGCGCAGGTTTTTCGATAAAAACTATGCCATTATAATTTTAAATTATTGTTGTATATAGAAGAAGCAAGAGATAAATATTTTATGTTTTGCTTGTGGTTGAACGACTTTTTCGATGGTCTGAAAGCGGTATGACTTTACATGGGTCATACCGCTTTATCTATTTTAATATTAATTTAAAAAATATTTGTAAACTACTTGAATTATTATGTAAAAAAATGTATAATGATGTAAAAATGCATTAGTGAGGTAGTTTCATGGATCTTCTTAAGCAGAGAATTCTGAAAGACGGTAAAGTTAGAAAGGGCAATGTCCTAAAGGTTGATAGTTTTATAAATCATCAGATGGACATTGCTTTGTTGTGTGAAATAGGTAAGGAATTCAGAAGACGATTCAGCGATGAAGGGATTACCAAAATACTCACAATTGAAGCTTCAGGCATTGGCATTGCATGCATAACTGCGCAGTACTTTCAAGTGCCTGTTATTTTTGCGAAAAAAAGCCAGTCTAAAAACATAGATGGGGAAGTGTACACACAGAAGGTTGAATCCTTTACCCGTGGTAGAATATACGATGTGATTGTTTCCAAGGAATTTCTTCATCCTGAAGATAAAGTACTGCTTATAGATGATTTCCTTGCAAATGGCAGTGCTCTTCAAGGTCTTTATAACCTTGCAAAGGATGCTGGCGCAGATGTAGTTGGCGCCGGCATTGTTATTGAAAAGGGCTTCCAGCCTGGTGGAAAGATGCTCCGTGATATGGGACTAAAAATCGAATCCCTAGCAATTGTCGATTCTATGACGGACGATTCTCTTAGCTTCCGTGAATAAAAATAAAAATATATAACAAAAGCTTAAGGAGGAGATTTTTTAATGAAAAATCTTAAAAAGGTACTTGCACTTGCACTTGTTCTTGTGATGTCACTCTCTTTTGTTGCGTGTAACAGTGAATCAACAGAAGACTCAGACTTAAAGGTTGGTTTTATCTTCCTACATGATGAAAACTCAACTTACGACAAGAACTTTATGGACGCAGCAACAGCAATTAAGGAAAAGCTTGGTCTTAGTGACGATCAGGTAATCTACAAGACAAACATTGCTGAAGGTAATGATTGTTACGAAGCAGCAGCAGATCTTGCTGATCAGGGTTGCTCAATCATATTTGCTGACAGCTTTGGCCATGAACCTTACTTAATTAAGGCTGCAAAAGAATTCCCAGAAGTTATGTTCTGTCATTCAACAGGTACAAGAGCTCATACAGAAAAGCTTCCTAACTACTTTAATGCTTTCGCATCAATCTACGAAGGCAGATACCTTGCAGGTATTGCTGCTGGTATGAAGCTTAACGAAATGATTGAAGCTGGTAAGTTCACAGCTGACCAGGCTAAGATTGGTTATATTGGTGCTTACACATATGCAGAAGTTATTTCAGGTTATACATCATTCTTCCTTGGTGCTCGTTCAGTATGCCCAACAGCTACAATGGAAGTTCAGTTCACAGGTAGCTGGTATGACGAAGCTCTCGAAAAGGAAGCTGCTACAAAGCTTATCAGCAATGGTTGCGTGCTTATCAGCCAGCATGCTGACTCAATGGGTGCTCCAACAGCTTGCGAAAACGCAGGTATCCCTAACGTTTCATACAACGGTAGCACAATAGCTGCTTGTCCAGAAACATTTATTATTTCTTCAAGAATTGACTGGGCTCCTTACTACGAATTTGTTATTAACAGCGTTATTAACGGTGAAAAACTTCCTTACGACTGGTGTGGTGGTATCGAAGAAGGTTCTGTAGTACTTACAGAAATCAATGAAGCAGTTGCTGCAAAGGGCACAGCTGAAGCTATTGAAGATGCGAAGGCAGCTCTTATTGAAGGCACACTTAAGGTATTTGATACAGCATCATTTACAGTAGAAGGCAAGAAGCTTGATTCATACCTTGCTGATGTTGATACAGACGAAGCTTACGAAAAGGATACAGAAGTAATCAAAGATGGTTATTTCCTTGAATCAGAATATCGTTCAGCTCCATATTTCGATCTTAACATCGATGGTATTAAGCTTCTTAACACAATGTTCTAATATAGAAATCAGACGATTAATAGGCGGAGCAATTGCCTGCTCCGCCTGTAATTGTTTATGTTGTAGTTTTGAAAAGAGTTTATTGAAGGATAAATTGCTTTCAAAATTATACGCCACTTGAAGTAATGCTTTACAGAAAGGACGAAATCCATATGAGCAGGCACGCTGCAATTGAGCTAAAAAACATCACAAAGACCTTCGGACAGGTTGTCGCTAATAAAGATGTATCACTAAATGTTAACCCTGGGGAGATTCTATCTATACTTGGTGAAAACGGAAGTGGTAAGACAACCCTTATGAATATGATATCAGGTATCTACTTCCCTGATAGTGGTGAGATTTACATTAACGGCGAGGAGGTTGTTATTGCTTCCCCTAAAGATGCTTTTGATCACAAAATAGGTATGATTCATCAACATTTTAAACTTGTTGATGTTTTTTCCGCTATTGAGAATATTGTTCTTGGTATTAAAGACAAAAATGGCTTCAATATGAAAGACTATGCACAGAAGGTTAAGAAAATCAGCGAGCAGTATGGATTTGATATCGATCCACAAAAGAAGATATATGAAATGTCCGTATCAGAAAAGCAGACTGTTGAAATTATCAAGGTGCTTTTTCGTGGTGCAGACATTCTTATTCTTGATGAGCCTACCGCGGTACTGACGCCTCAGGAAACTAAAAAGCTTTTTGCAATCCTTCGTCGTATGCGTGACGACGGTAAGGCAATTATAATTATTACCCATAAGCTTCACGAGGTGCTTTCCCTCTCTGACAGAGTAGCGGTTCTTAGAAAAGGGGAATACATAGGCACTGTGAATACAGCCGAAACAAGTGAAGTTCAGCTTACAGAAATGATGGTTGGCAAAAAAATCAGCCTTAATATACAAAGAACTGAGCCAAATGAACCAACAGAAAGACTAGTAGTTGAAAATATCAGTTGCCTTGATCGTGAGGGCGCCAAGCTACTTGATAATGTTTCTTTTACAGCCAGAAGTGGTGAAATTCTCGGTATCGCGGGTATTGCAGGCAGCGGGCAGCGTGAGTTGCTTGAAGCTATTGCAGGGCTTCAGCGTCTTGAGGATGGTTGTATTTTATACAACAATCCCAAAACTGGTGAAACAGAAAATCTTCGTGATAAATCTCCGTTACAGATTAGAGAGATGGGTGTAAGACTTGCCTTTGTGCCTGAGGATAGACTTGGTATGGGACTTGTGGGCAATATGGACATTGTAGATAATATGATGCTCCGTAGTTACCAGAAGGGTAAATCGGTTTTCCTCCAAAGAAAGGATCCAAAGAGCCTTGCTGAAGAGATTATTGATAGACTAGAAGTCAAGACTCCCGGCGCAACAACTCCTGTTCGTAGATTATCAGGTGGTAATGTTCAGAAAGTGTTGGTTGGTAGAGAAATTGCATCTTCACCTACTGTTCTTATGGCGGCATATCCTGTAAGAGGTCTGGATATCAACTCATCTTACACAATATATAATCTTTTAAATGAGCAAAAAGAAAAAGGCGTTGCTGTCATCTTTGTAGGCGAAGACCTTGATGTACTCCTTGAACTTTGTGATAAAATCCTTGTCATCGGCGGCGGTAAGGTTGCAGATGTTATTGATGGAAGGACGGCTACAAAAGAAGAGATTGGTCTTTTGATGACAAAATCTACATATGACGAAAATTCTGATGAGAATGGGGGTGCCTTAAATGAATAAGCTGTTTAGGGAACCAATGTTTCATATAGCTAAAAGGGATACCATTATTTGGTGGAAAGCTTGGCTTATCAGAGTTGTGGCAGTTGTGGTTGCTCTTGTTGTTTGCGGTTTTATTACACGTATCCTTACAGGGCTTAATCCAATTAAGGTTTATACCACTATGATTGAGGGTGCAATCGGCACAGATCGTCGTATATGGAACCTTATGCAGAATGTAGCAATATTACTTTGTGTGTCATTGGCAGTTACTCCGGCATTTAAAATGCGTTTCTGGAACATAGGCGCAGAGGGACAGGTACTCGCTGGTGGTCTTGCTACTGCGACATGTATGATTTTCCTTGGTGATAAGTTACCATTTCCACTGCTTATTATAGTAATGCTTGTTGCAAGTATAGGGGCAGGCGCTGTGTGGGCGTTTATTCCTGCTATATTTAAAGCAAAGTGGAAGGCTAATGAAACACTTTTTACACTTATGATGAACTATATTGCAATTCAGCTTGTTGCATACTTTACCCTTGAATGGTCTGTACCAAAGGGTTCGGGTACACCTCGTACTCTTGAAATAGGACAGCTTCCGGTTTTGTTTGGACAGCAGTATCTGTTCAATATTCTAGTTGTTGCACTAATAACTATCGGTATGTATATCTATCTCAAGTATAGTAAACACGGTTATGAAATTGCTGTCGTTGGTGAAAGTGAAAATACAGCAAGATATATCGGTATCAATGTAAAGAAGGTTATTACTAGAACTATGATCTTGTCAGGTGCAATCTGTGGTGTAGCCGGCCTGCTCCTTGTTGCAGGAACTGACCACTCGCTTAAGGGTGATACAGCTGGCGGCAGAGGCTTTACAGCAATTATGGTGTCCTGGCTTGCAAAGTTTGACCCTATATTTATGGTTTTTACATCTTTGCTAATTGTATTCCTTGAAAAAGGCGCATCAAAGATTTCGGAAGTATTCAGGCTTAATGCATCATTCTCGGATATTATTACAGGTATAATTATATTCTTTATTATTGGTTGTGAGTTTTTTATTAATTACGAAATTAGATGGTACAACAAAAGTGGTGAGGAGGAGTCAAAATGATTGGAATAATTATTCAGCGTGCCGTTATGCAAGGCATACCCCTTTTATTTGGCTCTGTTGGTGAAATCCTCACAGAGAAATCAGGCAATCTTAACTTGGGTATTCCCGGAATTATGTATGTAGGGGCTATAAGCGGTGTTGCCGGTGCGTTTATGTATGAGTTGAGTCTCGGAGGAGCTGCGATTAATCCTGTTCTTGCAGTATTGATACCGTTGCTTTCATGCCTTTTGGGTGCCTTTATTATGGGGCTTATATACTGCTTCCTTACAGTAACACTTCGTGCAAACCAAAATGTTACGGGTCTTGCACTTACAACCTTTGGTATTGGTATGGGCAACTTCTTTGGCGGTTCGCTTATTACTATAACCAAAAGTGATGTCCCATCAATTTCATTAAGCGCAACTAGTAAGGTCTTTAAAACTGCACTTCCGTTTGCAGACAACCTTGGTTGGTTTGGGGATGTTTTCCTTTCATATGGGTTTCTTACCTATGTTGCAATCGTTGTAGCAATAATAGCATCATATATCTTGAATCGCACAAGAGTTGGTCTTCACTTAAGGGCTGTTGGTGAAAGCCCTGAAACAGCAGATGCTGCAGGTATCAATGTGACAAAGCATAAATATATGTTTACTTGTATCGGTAGTGCTATTGCCGGTCTTGGTGGTCTTTATTATGTTATGGACTATGCAAATGGAGTATGGTCTAACAATGCCTTTGGTGACCGTGGCTGGCTTGCTATTGCTTTGGTTATTTTTGCTATGTGGAAACCATCCGTAAGTATTCTTGGCTCGATTCTTTTTGGCGGATTGTATGTAATACCAACATATATCCCCGGCATTTCAGTAAGCATAAAGAAGCTTTTTGAAATGCTTCCATATCTGGTTACAATTATTGTCCTTATTCTTACTAGCGTAAAGAATAAGAGAGAAAAGCAGGCTCCCGGATCTTTGGGCCTTGCTTATTTCCGAGAAGACAGGTAAACTTATGCGGGGAGCGACAATTATCCCCTTTATTACTTGAAAAAATCACATGAAAAACCAACTATCTACTTATGATAAATGATAAACATTAACATTAGATTAAAAAGTTCAATAAAAACACGGTACTTTTGTAAAAAAATCATATAATATGCAAAGAAAACAACATATATATAAAGTTTTAAGCATTTGTTTTTTGTGCATTTTGTTATATACTTATATCGTAGTGTGGAGTGTCGCACTCTGTTTTTATTATAGAGTATTGTGAAACACCGCAATTTATATAGAAATATCTCGAGTGGGCAAGGAAAAATCTCTCGAAAATTATCGTATTGCCTCATAAAAACGTAAGTTTAGATGCAATATGATTTCTTGGTTTGTGATTCTCAAACCGCAATGTAACTTTTAGTGCGATGAGCACATCATATTTTTTAAAGAAAAGAGGAATAAGTGTGGGAAAGGTAGACACAAATGTAGCCAACGCTAAGGTGGCAACAACCCCAAAAACTCAATCAAGATTCGTCAGAGAATTTCTGAAGAACTATCCATTGTTTATTATGGTTCTCCCCGGTGTACTTCTTGTAGCAACTTTTGCTTATGCACCTATGGTTGGCCTTATAATGGCATTTAAGAAATTCAATCTTTATGACGGCATGTTTGGCAGTCCATTCTGCGGACTGGACAACTTTAAGTTCCTGTTTCTTGACAGAGCAAGTTTGCTTATTAGAAACACCCTTGGATACAACCTTGTATTCATTATCTGCGGTATGATTCTTGCTTTAGCTCTTGCTATCGCTCTGAGTGAACTTAGAGGAACAAAGTGCAAGAAGATTTATCAGACAATCATTATCATGCCTCATTTCCTTTCAATCGTTATTGTAAGTTATCTTGTATATGCATTCCTTAACCCGGTTGCCGGTACAGTAAATAACACAATTCTTCCTGCTCTTGGTATTCTTGCTAAGAATCCAGACGGTGGCAATACATATTCATGGGCAATGTGGTACAACATCCCTAAAATTTGGCCTTATGTTCTTATCTTCGTTAATTTCTGGAAGGGCGTTGGATACAGCAGTATCGTATATGTTGCATCTATCGCAGGTATCGATCAGGAAATGTATGAAGCAGCTGTAATCGATGGTGCTTCAAAATGGCAGCAGATTACAGAAATCACAATTCCAATGCTTATTCCGCTTATGATTATCCTTGGAACACTTAATGTAGGTAAAATCTTCAACGCGGACTTCGGTTTGTTCTATCAGGTTCCTCGTAACCAAGGTGCGCTGAAGTCTGTTACAGAAGTTATTGATACTTATGTGTATCAGAAAAAGATCGAGGGAGCATCCAGCGTAGGTCCAGCTACTGCAGCAGGTTTGTTCCAGTCTATTTGTAGCTTTATATTAGTTCTTACAACAAATGCAATTGTACGTAAAGTTGACCCTGAAAGATCATTATTCTAAGGAGGTGGAAACAAATGGCTAAAATTGAAAAAATAATTAAAAGCAGAAAAATTGACAACGGTGTTTCCACACCGATTAATGTAATTTTACATATTCTGTTCCTGACACTTTGTTTTGTGTCAGTATATCCTGTACTTCTTGTACTTGGTGCTTCCTTCTCAGAAGGTAAAAGTATCGTAGAATATGGATATCAAGTAATCCCTAGAATTCCTAGTCTCGAAGCATATGCGCTTGTATTTGCTAAGCCGATTACGATTTTCCGTGCTTACGGAATCACGCTTTTCAACACAGTTGTTGGTACTAGTTGTTCAGTACTTATTGTTGCTCTTTATGCATATCCTCTTTCAAGAGCAGACTTTAAGTACAGAATGATATTTACATTCTTTATTTTCTTCACAATGCTCTTTGGCGGTGGTATGGTTCCATGGTACATGGTTTGCGTATCTATCGGTCTTAGAGATAATATCTGGGCTATGATTGTTCCTTATTTCTTCAATGCTTGGAACTGTATTATTCTCAGAACATTCTTCCAGACTACAATCCCGCCAGCTCTTGTCGAATCTGCAAAGATTGATGGTGCAGGTGAATGGAGAATATTCTTCCAGATTGTAATGCCTCTTTCACTTCCTGGTGTTGCAACAATTTCATTGTTTGTAACTCTTACATACTGGAATGACTGGTGGCTTCCAATCATGCTTATCGATAACGCTAACCTATTCAATCTACAGGCTTTGCTCCAAAGCATTCTTAAAAGTATAGATGCTCTAAAAAATGCAGCACAGCAGGGTTCGGCAGAAGCTGCGGCAGCTCTTGCAAATGTTCCTTCAGATACAGCTAATATGGCACTTTGTATGGTAGCTCTTGGACCAATTCTTGTTGTATACCCATTCTTCCAGAAGTACTTTATTTCTGGTCTTACAATCGGTGCTGTTAAGGGTTGATTAATCGAAAAAAATTATTTTGAAATATATCGGTTGATAACCGAAAAATTTTAAGGAGGAATAAGAAAATGAAAACAACAAAAAGACTTATCTTAGCAGTTTTGTGTATTTCTCTTATAGCTTCTATGTTCGCAGGTTGCGGATCAAGAGCTAGCTATGTAGAAGAAGATCTTGGTGCAGTTCCAAAAGATACATATGAAATCAACTGGGTGCTCTACACTGCTGCTGAAGTACCAGACGCAAAGGCAGTAGAGAGAATCGAAGCAAAGGTTAATGAATATCTTAAGGATAAGATTAACGCAACAGTTAATATGACTTACTTCAATGCAGGTCAGTATGCTGAAAAGATGAACGCTAAAATTTCTGCAAACGAATATTATGACATTTGTTTCGCAGCAAGCTGGATGCTTTCATACAAGGCAACAGCTAAGCTTGGTGCTTGGGTTGGCCTTGATGATGTAGTAGAAAGCACAGGCAAGTCAAGATTTGAAACATATATGCCAGGCATATACAAAGAAGTATCAAGTATTTATGAAAACCTTCGTGCTGACGACGGCAATGTATATGGTGTTCCTGTTCCAAAGGAATTCGCTGAAAACCGTGGTTGGGCATATAGAAAAGACATCGCTGACGAAATGGGTCTTAACCCTGAAAGCTGGGTACATAATTCAGACTACAGCCGTTATAAGTCATTTAAACTTATTAAGAACGATCTTCTTAAGGTAAAGGCTCAGTATCCTGAGTTTGTTAATCCAATTGACTGGGATGGCCAGAGAACACCTACTCAGTTCCTTGGTAATGCTGGTGGTGTTGCTTACCTTAGCATGTTTGAACATTTGTGGAGAGATAACGAAGACTACAAGGGCAAGATCGTAGATATGGTTACAACTCCAGAATATCAGGAATGTCTTGAAATCGCGCGTGATTTCGTAAGCAGCGGCCTTATCAAGGGTGATGTTGCTACAGCTACAGACTTTGATGATAGAGTTAAGGCAGGCAAGACATTCGCATATGCTGAATTCTTAAAGCCAGGTAAGACAGCAGAACTTAAGTCTACATATAAATATGACTTTGGTCAGATAGATGTAACACCAATTTCTCTTGGTGCTACAGCTGGTCCTGGTTCTATGATGACTATTTCAAGAAACTCAAAGAATCCTGTTAGATGTATGAGATTCCTTGAACTCTTTAACACAGATGAATACCTTCATAACCTTATCATCTTCGGTGAAGAAGGCACAGACTACAAGGTAGTTGGTAAAGCTGATAATGGCGTTAAAGTCGTTGATGTTATAAAGAAGGGTGGATACACAAACTCAGGTAACCAGTGGGCTATGGGTAACGTATTTATCGACTATGTAACAACAACTGAAGATCCAGAAAAGGGCTCCAAGCTTAAGGAATACAATGCTAAGGGTATCCCAGCTCAGAACCTTGGTTTCTCTCCTGACCTCGAATCTCTTAAGACTTATACAGATGCTTTAAAGCAGATTCAGGGCGAATACAAATTACAGCTTGAACTTGGTACAACAAGTAAGGCTCAGAGCGAGAAGCTCATCGCTGAGATGCAGGAAAGAATGGAACAGAACAAGAAGCAGGAAGTTTGGGACGAACTTCAAAAGCAGTTTACAGAATTCTGTGATGCTAATCCACAGAACTTTGCTGAATAATCCAAGAAAGTCATTGTCCTATAAGGGTTGGGCTAAGGTGCCCAACCCTTATAGGGACTTTTGCTCTAATAAATTCCCACAGCAATTATAACAATATTTCGTATAAATCACTGCATATTTACCATATATCATATGCAAATATCAGAGCTGTCAGCAGCAATTTAATAAATCATTATAAACAAATCTTATGATTCAGATTGCATTCATAAAAATCTATTAATTTGAAAATTATTTATGACAAATCAAGTGTTATTGATTGGCATATTAATATATAAAGGAAACAATTAATAAAGGTTAAAATCACTATACAAAATACTATATTTATATAGATTATTATGCAATTAAGGAGAGGGTTACATGAAAAAGTTCGTAATTCCTGTGGCAGCATTGGCTGTAGTGCTGTCTATGATGACGGTAGCGATGGCAGATACCCTAACATTGATGCCGCCAACAGACTGTCAAAAGTACAAACCAAAAGCAGCAAGAACAACAACAGTTTATGCTGTAGAAACAAAGAATACTTACATGGCATGTAAAGTAGATGTCCCTGTTGATGAATTCGACGCGGCTTATCTCTTTATTAACCAGAGTTATGCTTTTCTTCCTGACAAGTTCGAAGTAGGTAATTTGTCTAAGGGCGTAAAGATTGATAAGAAATATCTTATTGAAGGATATATCGTATTCAATATGAAGGATTATAGGTCAATTCTTGAGAAATCATCGCCTAACCGCCTTTGTATGGCAGTGCAGAAAACTGATGGAACAGTAGTTTTCAGTAATGTTGTTCTCATTGTTATCGACTCCGGTGATATGGCAATTGAGGCTACACAGTCAGGCGATATGGTAGTATTTTCTTTAGAGGAGGGTTTCCTTCCTGCTGATCCAGCTTCAATTACATTGAAGGCAAATGGAAAAGATATGAAATATCACTACAATGACTATACCAATGAAATCACAGCGTTCATTATTCCTGACGGAGAAAGCACCGTATCAGTTGAACTTTCAGTAGCTGATCTTAAAGGCACAATAAGTAAATCATCAGCAGTTTTTAATGTGTCTGATCTTGTGAAAGATGTTAAGGGTAATCTCACAAGAATTCAGCTAGCTCAGTATATTTACAGTCTTATGAAGTATGAGCTTCCAGCAACACCATTCAAGTTTGCGGACCTTGACTACATCCCATATAGTGCAAGAAGCATGACAACCGCACTTAAGAATAATGGTGTTATGAATGAATATGACAGAAGCTTCAAGCCAAATGATATTGCGACATGTGGGATGCTCGCAAATGCACTTAAGGCGATTGTAGGCAGGGATATTTACACACCTGCTAATCCATCAGCGCCTATCTCGCTTGATGAGACCCTTCATGTTCTCACCGAAGCAATCGACGAAATTTATTAATAGATGACAGGAGTGAAAACTTATGAATAAATACGGCAAAATAGTGTCATTAGTTCTGTCAGTTGCTATATGCGCAAGCTCTATGTTAATACCCGTTTATGCAAACGAGGCTATTACTGATGAGATAGCTGAAAACAATGATATCCTACTTGCAGCTGTGGAGGATTTCTCGGTTGAGAAATATCCATATAGCTTAACAACAGCATTCGATGACGAATCTGAAGTAAGGGATTCAATCTTATACAACGAAAGCAATAAGTATAAGAATTCTCTTTCTACCAAAGCAGGAAACCCAAGTTTGACCTTTGGCCCTGGATATAATGGTAATGCAATGATTTGGACTGCTTATTCTGGCCATAGAGAAGATATCTATGGAGGAAAGGAAAAAGAGCAAGAATATGGTAATGCTGCCCAGGTTTCTTTTGCAACAAAGGATAGAGTAGTATACGCTGACCCAACAACAGGTGCACAGGTATCTTTAAACCTTTCAAATGCAGTTAAAGGTGCAAATAAGATTGCCTTCTGGACAAAGGGTGAAAAGACAGATAGAACAGATCGAGTTGTACCTGAAACTTTTTCATATAGTTTTGCCTTTAGAGGCGTCACAGGTAGTGTTAGTGTAAAAATTCCTTCCGATGGAAATTGGCACTATGTAGTAGCAGACCTTGCTACACCTATAGGAGAAGGGTTTGGCGGTTTTAACTTAGCAATGAATACAAATGAATCCGGCGGCGCTCCTGCGTTAAAGCTTGATGGTACGCCAGATGCGTATCCCCTCGATGAAAATGAACAGTATATAAGGGATATCGACCAGGCATATGTAAAGAAGGACGGACAATTTGTTCTCGTTAAGGCATTTAATTTTACTTACGAACCAGATCCAGAGGGTATTTATGTAAATATTCCTACTGATACAGGTGCCCCTGTTTATTACAGAACAGACCAAAAGAGATATATTCTCACTAAGGATTCAGAAGGCGGAGAAGTTTATCTAGAAGACGTAAATGGCGATTACATCAAGGCATTAAAGAAGGGCGGCTATGTAAAAATGCCTGACCCTGAAGTAAACTTTGCAGATAAATATTCACTTGCCAATGTTGAATCATATGAAGTTGATGAATCAGGCCAAAAGAAACTTGATAATGAAGGAAACCCAATTCCACAGTTGATTTGTGGTAACCTTGTTAAAGAAGTATATTCGACGCAGATATGTATTGATGAAATGCTATTCTACAGAACCACAGAAAGTGGCGGCAGAACATCATTCTTTCCGAGCCGAGAAGAGGATTATGATTACTACACTAATACAGAACTTGATTCCATTACATTAGAAGGTTCACTTTTATACGACGTTGATTTAGACGGCGAGAATAGAGTGCTTTATATTCCAACAGGATTTGACCTTAGTGCAGCGGATGCAAAAAAGCATTTTACAGTTATAACAAAATGCCCTAATCTTCTCTACACAGGCGTAAAAGACGGTACCCGCTTCATTCCTATCGATGTATCAGAGACTGGACCTATGAAGAGTGGTTCATACGGGATTATCTCACTTCCTAATGAAATAGGCGGAAATGCGGTTGTTACTGTTATATCATCAAATGGTATGACTCAAGATTATATCTTTGAAGTTAGAGAAGGACTTAAACTTTCAGCAGCCGGAAAAGATCGTTTCGACAGATATGGCAACCCGCAAAGACTTTTCGAAAAGATTACTGGAGGTTCTAGAGATATCGAAGTTACTAACTATGGTGATGAAGCACAGCATGTTCAGATAGTTCTTGTAGTTAGAGATAAGACAACTAACGAGCTTAAGGCTATTGCTGTTGATAGCTCAAACGGAGGCATGGATGTTGCTCCCTACGATGGCACTGATGGCACTATAGGGAAGTTCAAGATTACCATTCCATCAGGTCTTAGTATTGATGAAAACAGCATCGCACACTTCTATATTGTAGATTCTCTTGCGGGAATGAAGAAACTTGCTCAACCAGTAATAATTGAACCTAGTTTATATCTTAATTAAGGAGGCGTAAGATAATGATCAAAAAGATTAGCGTAATATTAATAGTATTGTCTATATGCCTTCAACTTTTCCCAGCAAACCTTGTTGCTCTTGCTGACGATGCGACAGTTGCACCTAAAGAGCTTCATGTAGAAGGCAATCGTATTTACACCGAAGATGGTGAGAAGATTAAGCTCATCGGTACCTGTATCCCTTCTATGGAATGGGCGGGCGGTGAACACATGGAAGAATCCTTTGCTATGTCACTTGATAACTGGAACTCAAACACTATCCGTCTTCCTCTTGACTCTGACGGTTGGTGGGGTAGATACTGGTGGGTTAGTGACCAGGGTGCTTCATATCAGCAAAAGGTTAGAAACCTTGTTGAAATCGCTACTAGCAGAGGCAAATATGTAATCATTGACCTCCATCACTTTGGATGGCTTAAGGAAGAAGATGTAAAATGGTGGGATGAAGTAGCTCCTATGTTTGCTAATAACCCTGGCGTTTTATATAATCTCTTCAATGAACCACATACAACAGGTTGGGAACTTTGGAGAAATGGTGGTTACAGAGACGGAAAGAGAGTTGTTGGTCATCAGGAACTTCTCGAAAGAATTCGTGCAAAGGGAATTAGAAATCCAATCGTAGTCGGCGGTATGGACTGGTCATATCAGCTCTACTCAATGGTTCCAGGTTATGATGGTCTTGAAAATGGCTATCAGCTTCAAGAACCAGCAGAGAACACTGGTAATGGTGTAATATACGATACACATATCTACCCTTGGAAGGGTGGAGAATCCAGCTGGGCTAAAATGGTTGGTGTAGCGTTCCCATATGTTCCAGTATTCTCAGGTGAAAATGGTCACACGAACGAAAGACTTGCTGACTGGTTTGACGATACATACTATGAGTATGCAACAATTTGGAATAACCAGCTTCTTAACTACTATGAACAGAACGAAATAAACTATAATGCTTGGTGCTTCCATAATTCATCTGCACCAGCAGCTCTTAGAAATTTCGAAAATTATGATCAGACTCCATATGATGGATATATCGTTAAATTCTGGCTTACATATGTAGAAGAGAATAATATGCCTCCTCTTGAAGAGAGAGAAGTAGTGGATACAAAGCCTGTTTTCACTTGGACAAACAAGCTTGACTTCGACTCAAAGCAGGTAACTCCACTTATTTATAAGGAAACAGAAGAAACATATATTGCAGCTGAAACAAGACCAGGCGGCATTGATAATAGTAATTGTCAGTTTATCGCTTTTGATGTTCCTGAGGGTCAGGAGAATAAGGCTGCAGCAATGTTTGAAATGCCACAGGATTGGGATAACTCTGGTGGAACATTCCTTACCTTTAGATTTAAGGGTGACGGAGACATGAGAGATATGACATTCGGATTTGAAATGAAGGATGGTAGACAGTTCAAGGCAACATATCCTATCAACCTTAACAAAAACTGGCAGAGACTTTTCTATTCATTAAAGGCTCTTAAAGGACCGTATGGCTTACTTGATCCTAATGAAGTAAAATACTTCTTTGTATCTCCTGCAACAGCAGGCAAGGGTAGCATCTCTATAGACGATATCGTTATCGGTGGTGTTGATCCTAAGGAAGTAGAACCACAAACATATTTAGATGATTCAGAAGGTAGTCTTACAAAATGGGCTGCATGGGCCGATAATGAAAATACTCGCCTTGATTCCTTCACAGTTGTAAAGGAAGCAGGCGCAGGCGTAAGTGGCTCATCAGCATATAAGTTCTCCTTCGTAAGACCTAAAGGTTCATTCGGCGGACAGGCGAGAGCAGAGTTTGACTCAACTTGGAACCTTACAGATGTAAACTATTTCACTTTTGATATTAAGGGTGATGGCGCGACACATAATCTTAAGTTTAGACTTGACCAACGTAGAGTGAGTGATCAGAAGAAGAATTATTATAAGAGAGAATTCGAACGATTCGCTTATGACTATAAGCTCACAGGTTCAGATTGGCATCATGTAGCAATCAGAATTGATGACTTTGGAATGTCTGAAACATTCGAGATGGAAAAAGTAGGTAAACTTCAGGTTTACAATATGGACCCTGAGACATCCGGAACATTCTACATTGATAATGTAGCTTTCCATACAGACTATGACTTAGGTTTAAAGTCACAGTACAAACTCCATCCAGATCCAACTCCATCAGAACGAATTGATACAGTTCCTTATGAATATGATGACAACATTGTTTATCAGTTCTGTAATGAAGAAGAAGGTATTAAGGCTGCTGGTGCGAAGATGGATGACGTACAGGTTGGTGAAATCAGTTCAGACACAGCTGGTAGAGTTACTCTTACAGCAGGAACAAAGAATTACCTTCACTTCACGCTGAGAAATAAGACGGATGATAAGGTAAAGGGTCTTCTTACACTAGAAGGTCTTCCGGATGGAACTATTTTCGAAGAAAATGGACAGTATGTTCCATATGAAGTAGTATGGCGTCAAGAAAACTCAATATATTTTGCTTTTACACCACCAAGTACTGCAAAGGGTGAATACAAGATTAGAGTACTTGACACATATGCCAAGGGCGTTGAGCCTAAGGAATATATCGTCAACATAGAATAAAGGACGGAGGGATAATATGCGAAAACTCAATAAGAAACTCGCTTTATTTCTTAGCCTTGTAATAATTATTCTGACTGTTGGCGGCATATCAACAGTTAGCGCTTCCGGCACTATTGATGCTAAGGCTTATTACAATGCTGAGATTAACGGACTTACAATTGAAGGTACCATAACTACTGAAGCTGATAATGTAACGATATCAGTATATAGACCTGGTTTTGCTATCAACGATGGTAAGGCTATTAAGGATGCAATTAGCACATATACAAACGAGAAAGTATCATTAGGTGCTTTCTCATATAGCTACACTGCATCTTCAAGTGATACCACTTCAGATGACTACACTGTATATATCAATTATGGTGGAGAATCACTAAAGGAGATCAAAGCTTTCTATGCAACTCCTGCTCAGGCTAACACAGCACTTGCAAGAATTAATGCTATAGATGAAGCAACTGAAGGATACTTTGATGCATTTAATGCTGAATTAAAGTATTTTGGTAAGCTTCCTGCTATGTATCAGCAGCTTTCATTAGCACAGCAGAAGGCCGTAATTGCTACTGTTTTAGAAAAGTCAGACTATCAGTCATTTAAGGCAATAACTGATAGAATCGAAGAGCTTGCTATGGATACGTTCCTGTATAATCCAAGTGATGCGCAGACATTTAGAACTGTTATTGAAAAATATAATGACATAGTTCAGTGCGATTTGGAAAACCCTTTATATAAGAAATATGTTAAGGGAAATACAGGGAAAGAAAACAATGTTTTTGCTTATGTAGTATCAAAAGCTCCTTACAATAAAATTGAGGATATTAAGGATGAATTCCAGAAGGGTGTAATTATTCAGGCTCTTAATAGTGTCACTGTGATTGGTGAGATCTATAATAACACTTTGACCAACCTAAGTATTCTTAGTGATAAGAGTAGTTTAGCGTTGCTTAAGGGACTTGATTTGATAACATTCAAGAACTTTACTGAAGCTAGACAGGAAGCAATGCTTAAGTATTTCTTAAAAAATGATATGCACAAGGTTTCAAGCTGTGAAGCTTTTGTACTCAATTGGAACAATGCTGTGAAGATTGCTCCAACCCTTCCATTGCCAACAAATGAAGGTCCAGGTGGCGGTGGCGGCGGTGGCAGTCCCATCTCGAACGACCCAACCGAAATTACTACTGGTAAAGGTGAAATCACTGGTATAGCTCCTGGTAAAACTCCAGTTGATGACAGCTCAGTTGCACCAATGTTCAAAGACCTTTCAAGCGTAGCTTGGGCAGAAGAGAGCATCGTTGCTCTTGCAAAAGCGGGCATTGTAAATGGTAAGGAAGCGAATAACTTCGCGCCAAATGACAATATTACAAGAGAAGAATTTCTTAAAATGCTTTATCTGTGCGCAAACCTTTCTATAATCGAAGATGCACAGACAACCTTTATAGATGTAAACAAAGGCGATTGGTATTACGATATCGTAGCTTCTGCTCAGCAGCAGGGACTCATCAATGGTGTTTCCAATGTTCATTACGGAGTAGGACAGAACATAACAAGACAGGATATGTCAGTTATGATCGTAAGATTAATTTCATCATTGGGTGTTGAGCTTAGCCTTTCAGCAGATGACGCAAAGTTCATCGATGATACGACTATCGCTCCATATGCAAATGTGAGTGTTTACACAATGAAGAAGGCAGGCATTATCAATGGATATGAAAATGGTTCATTCCGTCCTAATGCTAATGCAACAAGAGCCGAAGCTGCAAAAATCATTTATGCACTCTGCAGCTTGCTAGTAGATTAAAGGAGGCACAAACAATGAGAATTTTAAAGAAAATTACTTCATTACTCTTAGTTATGGCTATGCTATGTTCCGCTGTAACTGTATTTGCAGATGAAGCTGTAGTAACAGACGATGTCGTTGCTGCTCCTGTAGTTGATGCATCTTATGAGGCAGCGGTAGAAAAACTTAGCGCTTTTGGTTTTTGGCACTATGGCGAAAACGATGACGGAGATAAGGCTGTAACAAGAGGTGAGTTTGCATATCTTGCAGCTTCTCTCGTAAATATGGATGACTATGGTCAGGCTACAACTGTTATATTTAGAGATGTAGATAAGACTCATCCATACTTCAATTCAATTTCATTCCTTCATGACCTTGGTGTAGTATCAGGCGAGTATGGTGCGCTTTACAGACCAGAGGAAGCTATTACATATGCAGAAGCTATGAAGATTCTTCTCTGCGTAATGGGTTACGAAGGTGAAGCTTTAGATAGCGGCGCTTATCCAGCAGGTTTCCTTTTCGTTGCAAACAAGGCTGGTGTAGGTCTTAGCGGTATTAAGGCTGATGACACTTTAACAAGACAGACATGTGCATATGCACTTACTAATGCAATAGATGTTGATATCCGTGGTAAAGTAATCTATGGTGCTAAATTTACAATTCTTGCTTCATCTTATGGCAAGACTTTACTTTCAGAATACCATGACATTTACCAGGCAAAAGGTGTAGTAAATGCTGTTGGATCAACAAGAGCAACATTAGGCGTTAAGCTTCCTAAGGATGTTGCTGAAATCGATGGTGTAGCTTTTAATGTAGGTACATCAAATGTTAAGAAATATATTGGTTACAAAGTAGCTGGTTATTATGAGAAGGCTAAGGATAAGAGCCAGAAGTCAGAACTTGTTTATGTAGAACCAGTACAGAATGAAACTATCGAAATCACGCACGACTATCTTGATAAATATGATCCACAATCAAATAAAATTTATTACCACAAAAATATCGAAGGTACAAAGACAAGTTACATCAGCCTCAATGCTAACAACTGTAACTGGATCTACAATAACGTAAGATCAACAACAGTTACACAGGCAATGGTTGAGTCTGCTGACAGAATCTTTGCTATTGATAACGATATGGACGGAAACTACGATGTAGTATTCGTTGATTATGAAATGGTAATGATGGTTAAGAGTGTTGACTCTGCAAACTACAAAATCTATAGTAATTATCCTCTTATAGATGCTGAAGGCAGGGATATGGGCTCATCTCTTGACATCGAAGATGACGGTATGTTTAAGATTACAAATATCACAGACCGTTATGGTAATGACATTGATATCAGTGCAATTTCATTTGGTACAATTCTTAATGTACTCAAGAGTGACATCGATGCAAACGGTGCAGTTACAACAACAGTAATCGTAACAAACCAGTCAGTAAGTGGTGCTGTTTCAGAAGTCTCTTCAGTAGGTAATGGCCAATCAAAGGTAATTATCGATGGTACAGAATATGAATTTGCAAAGAACGAAGCTCAGATTACTGAAAGAGCTGATCTCGCTCTTGGTAGCAAATATACTTTCTACCTTGATTTGAACAACAAGCTTGCCGGCATGGGCGCTGGTACATCAACAGATGTATACGGCGTAATCATAAAGGCTGGTTACAAGGATGGTTTCAGTACTGCTCCAGAAGTGAAGATGTTCACAGCTGACGGCGCGTTTGTTCTTCTCAACTTTGCTGAAAATGCAAAGATTAATGGTAAGTCACTTAAAACCATCAGTTCACAGGAAGATGTGATTAGAGAATTCTTCAATGTATCTTCTAATATTGCAATTGACCTCTCAAGAAGTGATGGTATCATTGCAAAGGCTGTTACATACAGACTTAATTCAGAAGGTCTTATTTCTAGATTGGAAGTAGCAAAAGATAATACCGGCATCAGCCTTGCAGATTATTATCAGCTTTCAGCAGTTGATAATAAGATGATTAAGTTCCCACTGGCTGGCAATCCAATGTACATCAGAAATCCACTTATCTTTGATGGTAAGTTCAAGATTGCAAGTACTACAAAGGTATTTATAATTCCTCAGATGTTTGCTACAGATTCTTCTCCAATTGTTAAGCCAGATAAGCTTGATGCAGAAACAATCAGAAAGTTTGATAATGAGAAGCTGTTCAGTATTGGTAATGTAGATAGCTTTAAGAGTTATGCAGGTATCAACTATAAAGAAGCTTCCTTCTACAACCTCAATCAGGAAAGAGTAGCTAGCCTTGCTCTATATCAGCAGCCAGTTTCTGATACAAAGCTTTCAAAATCAACTGGTATTACAGTTGTTAAGAAGATCAGTAAGGTTCTTGACGCAGATGGCAATGAAACATACAAGCTCTATGGCTTGAGAGCTACATCAGATGTTGAAGTTATGATTTCTGAAGAGGAAAGCTCATATGAACTTTCTACAGCTAATGGCAATTATGTTCTTGCAAGAACATTTGTTACAGACAAGGCAACAAATACTAAGGTAGTTCAGACTGTTGAGCCTGGTGATATGATTCGTTTCGTAACAAATAAGGAAGGAGAACTTTACGACTACGAAAAGATCTTCGACCTTAGTGACAATGATGATCCTGAAAAGTTGACAAGATTTACATACGCTTCAAGAAGAGCTGGTGACCTTTCGGTTGGCGAAGATGGTGAATATGAGAACACTAATGATTACGAAAACAACCAGATGGTTGGTATGAAATGTATGTTATCTATAACAGATAAGTACCTTGATGATGATGGTAAGGGTTGGTACTCTATGTGGCATGGTAGTAATATTCATTACTTCTATGGTGTAGGATTCAAGTTCATATACACAAAGGCTCTTGATATTATCGGAGGAACATTGTTCTATGAGGTTAAGGCTAGTAGAAATGGTGCATATGGTACTGCTACCGAAGAAATCGCTACTATAACTGGCTTTAAAATTACAATCATTGATGCAACAGATGCCTCTGATATTAAGATATACGCAGGTGACCGCGCTGACATCGTTCCAAAGAGCGTTGATGGCGTAGGTACAGATATGTTGATGTATCTCTCAGACGCATCACCAAAGGAAATCTTTATTGTTAAAAAATAATATATCTTAAATATAAAAAGACTTGTTCACTGAACTGCACCAGTTTGTGCGGACAGTACAAAAACAGACCTCATGGTAGGCAAAAATTAAATTTTAAGCGACAAACTGATTTCGTTTTTCTAACGGAGTCAGTTTTGTTTTTAGTTGTATTCTTT
>JAQVYH010000002.1 GCA_029004515.1 Eubacteriales bacterium
TGAATGCTTTCCGTCCTCTTACAAGAATCCCTGCATATAGTGGTGCAAAGGCTGCTATTTCTAACTTTACACAGTGGCTTGCAGTTCACTTTGCTCCAGCTAACATCAGAGTAAACGCTATTGCTCCTGGATTCTTCATTACAGACCAGAACAGAAATATGCTTATTCAGCCTGACGGTAGCTATTCAGCTCGTGCTGAAAAGATTGTTACTCATACACCAATGCGTCGTTTCGGTGAGGCCGAGGAGCTTAACGGAACACTTCTCTGGCTCCTTGATAACAATGCAAGTGGCTTTGTAAACGGTGTTGTAGTTCCTGTTGACGGTGGCTTTGCTGCATATTCAGGTGTATAATTAACTTAAGTGCTTAAGGGGAACGGTCTTTCTGACCGTTCCTTTTTTAAGTTGCAAAAATTTGTAGAATGCTGTATAATGTTTATTTGAGGTGAACTTCATGAAATTATTCATTCGAATACTTAAATCGGGGAAAAAGTATTGGGGATATATATTTGCTACACTTGTTTCAATGGTGCTTCTGACAGGACTTCAGCTTGTAGCACCTAATTTAATAAAGAATTTTATTACTCTTGTTTCAAATAATGACCCACAACTTGGCAATAAGGCTTTCAAGATTGCAATTGTACTTTGCTGTACATATCTTGGTCAATGGGTGCTTGGTTTTTGTAAGTCTTATCTTTCACATCTTGCTGCATGGAGCTTTGTCTCAGAGCTTCGTGTTAAGGCATATAATAAGCTTCAACATCTTTCCATCGGCTATTATCACGATAAGCAGACAGGACAGATTATTTCTCGTGTGGCAAATGATACAGCGGAGCTTGAAACTCTCATTGCTCATGCAGTGCCTGATATGATTGTAAGCATCCTAACGCTAATGGGCGTTGTGACAATATTATTGTTTATTAATATAAGTCTTACATTATATACCTTTATCACGATGCCGTTGTTTATCTATCTTGCGGTGAAGTTCGCCACTAAGGTTCGTCCGCAGTTCAAGCAGTCACATCAGATAAGGGGCGAATTTTACGCACTTCTTAATGATAATATCTCTGGTATGCGTGAAATTCAGGTTTTTAATAAGCAGGAGTATGAGCATTCACAGGTTAAGAAAAAGTCAAAGGAGCATATAGGCTTTCTTCTAGGAGCATTAAGACTCTCTGCATTTTTCCACCCCACAATGAATTTTGTTGCACAGGTTGGTACAGCAATTGTTGTTGGTGTTGGTGGATATCTCGCATCTCAAGGTAGTATTGATGTTGCAGAGATTGTGGCGTTTATGCTATATATCAATATGTTCTATCAGCCAATCCAGACCCTTGCACGACTTAACGAGGATTTGCAGAATTCCCTTGCGGCGGCGCAGAGAGTTTTTGAACTTATTGACTCTAAATCAGAGGTAGAAGAAAAAGAAAATGCAATTGTTCTTCCCCGCACAACGGGTCATATTAAGTTTGATAAGGTGATGTTTAGTTATGTTGATGACATTCCTGTTATCAAACATCTTGACCTAGATATTAAACCAGGTGAGATGATTGCATTTGTAGGCGAAACAGGTGTTGGTAAAACAACTATTGCAAGTCTTATAAATCGCTTCTATGATCCCGTTGCTGGCGAGATAACACTTGATGGTATCAACATAAAGGATGTTACCTTAAAATCTCTTAGAGACAATATTAGTATGGTGATGCAGGATATATTCCTGTTTAATGGCAGTGTTGCTGATAATATCGGCTATGGTGCAGAGAATAGCACTATGGATGAAATTATCGAGGCGGCAAAGAAGGCAAACGCCCATGAGTTTATATTAAAACTTGAAAATGGCTATGATACCGTCATTGGTGAGAGAGGAGTTAAGCTCTCCGGTGGACAGAAACAGCGTCTTGCCATCGCCAGAGCGATTCTTCGAGATACACCGATTCTTATCCTTGACGAGGCAACATCAGCGGTTGATATGGGAACAGAACGACTTATCCATCAGGCAATCGATGCGGTTGCAAAGAACAGAACAACTATTGTTATTGCCCATCGCCTTGCAACAGTTAAGAATGCAGATAAGATTATCGTCCTTGAAAAAGGTGAGGTTATAGAAAATGGAACTCACGATGAACTAATAAAATTAGGCGGTGCGTACAGCAGATTCTGTCAGATGCAGTTTATGGCAGAATAGAAAGGAAATATAAAATATGAAGCTTACAAATCCTGAAGTAATACACAGCATAATGAGCAAAAGTGGGATAAAATTCAAAAAGGGTCTTGGACAGAACTTTTTAATAGATGATTCTGTTCTGGAGGATATTGTAGTGGGTTCTGAAATTACCGAGAACACAGCCGTTATTGAGGTTGGTCCTGGTATCGGTTGTCTTACTCAAGCTCTTGCAGAAAAGGCAGGAAAGGTCGTTAGCATAGAGATTGACAGAGGTCTTGTGCCACTTTTAAACAGTCTTTTCGTCGCATACAACAATGTAGAAATAATAGAGGGAGATATCCTTAAAACAGATTTAATACCCCTTATAGAATCCTTTGGTGATATGGAGGTACGAGTAGCCGCGAATCTCCCATATTACATTACAACACCGATTATTATGAAATTACTCGAAGAGGATTTGCCAATTCGATCAATAACTGTTATGGTGCAAAAGGAAGTTGCAGAAAGAATCGTTGCAAAGCCCGGTGGAAAGGAATATGGAGCATTGTCTGTTGCCGTTCAGTACTACAGTGATGCACAGATTATAAGAGTGGTTTCTTCAGAGTGTTTTATGCCTCCACCAAAGGTTGATTCCGCCGTCGTCAAGATGGTTATCGGCAAAAAGGATTTAGGCGTTGATGAGAAGAAATTCTTCCGTCTTGTAAAGGCGGCATTCGCACAGCGAAGAAAGACTCTTATTAATTCAATTTCAGGAAGTAACTTCTATAAGATGGATAAAGCTCAACTAAAAGAGGCGATTGAAAGTATTGGTCTTAATGAAAAGGTAAGAGGAGAGGTGCTTTCCCTGGAGCAGTTCGCACAACTGGCAAATATTGTAGAATAAAAAATCCTCCTATGGTAGTTTTTTAAATTCTACCATAGGAGGTCTCTTTTTTATCTATTGTCCGTTATTACTGGACTTGTTCATTAATGGGAAACCATTTTATATTCTAAAACTTAAAATTCAATTGGACTGCGCATCAAGTCATTGGAATTCATATCCCACATAAGGATTTTTCCATACTCAACACCATCAGGTAAATCAGACTCAATATTTAAAGTCTTTGTTCCATTTGCTGAAATAGCCAACTCTTTTGCTCCACAGTAAAGGAGAACATAATCTTCGTCGTAGAAAGCAACAATTACAGTTCCTGTTTGAGGAATATTACAGTTGTTTTCAAATGTGATATAGAGGTTGTTTGCGTTATTTTTATCTGCAATGTGAGCAACCTTGTCAACAATATTAAATGGTTTGTATGAGAATACATCGTCATTATTCATAACAGCCATATCATATTCCGACTTGTCAATATATTCAAATTCTGTGCCGGAAAAATTGGTTTTGCAATATACATCGTGTTCTGGGACATAAATTTTAGTGTAGAATAGCCCGTCTCCATCACTATATTTATATGGGAACCAAGAATAATAAGAACCATAGCTTGTTGTTGGTGTAATAGGGACCTTTTTACCTACAACATCTGTAAATGGATAGCCATTTTCATATTTAGTATCTGTGCATACTACATCGGTGGTCCAGTCTTTGTGATTTTTGGTTAACATGTTTGCGTCACTTAAAAGAAAGTGCTTGTGTTGAGAAAGCTTCATATCATTAAGTGGACTACCCGCTCCATAGCTAGGATCATCCCAAGTAATATCTACATGATACCATTTTCCATCAAGCTGTACTAAGCTCCATGCATGACCCATGCCACCTATTATGTTGTTATTTGTATCATAGATATATGGACTGGCACAGAACTTTGTTTTGATGCCCACCAGGGACAAAAGGTAGTTGTAGGCAAGGGTATAGCTTTGACATACACCTATCTTATCAACTATTATACCATAAGCAGTAAAGTCATTGTCTACATTAGTTCCATAGTTATATTCACATTCACTAGCAATATAATCATGAAGACTAAGTGCAATTTCCTCGTCCGTCATTCCTTCATGGACAGCTTTGTTGAGCATTTCAGCAGCAGCAATTTCGAAAATTTCCTTAGAATCCCTCGCATTAGCTGTGTATTCAGGTTGAATTGTCTTAATGATACCCGTATAGTTACTATAAGTAACGCCAAAAGAAGGAATTACATAAAACAAATCCGGATTGCCGTTAGCAACATCGCTAAAGGCTTGTATTAGCGCTCTAGTATCGGCCGCAACACTAACATTGTAGTTAAAAGATTCAATATCAATTGATTCCTCTAAATTTACGAGACCATCATATATTGTGCTATAGATATCAGTCTCGCTTTGTAAAACTATCTCGGAAGGGAGATAAGTGTCTGATGATATGAGTTTTCCTTCTGAAATAAGCTCGGCTTGTAATTTAACGGTATTATCCTGACCTTGTGCTAAAGCAGAAATTGAGAATGTTGAGATAATTAGTACTATTGTGAGAATAGATAAGAGCATTTTTTTCATGTTAGCACCCCCTTTATGATATGATTATATATTTTATCATACAAAATGTCAATAATAACCTTTTGTATTAGAAATTTTTTGTTTAAAAAAGTTGGTTTTTTTTTCAAATGCTATTGAAATTTGATTTGTTTTGTGTTATGATATTGCTATCGTGTCTCAGATAAATACGATAATGCGGGAGGTGAGCAGGTTGCCTAATATTAAATCAGCTAAAAAGAGAGTTAAAGTTATAGCTAAGAAGACTATGGAAAATCAGATGATTAAGTCTCAGCTTAAGACTGTTATTAAGAAGTTTGAAGCAGCTGTTGCTGAAGGTGATAAAGCCAATGCAGCAGAACAGTATAAAGTTGTTGTTAAGAAGCTTGACCAGGCTTGTGCGAAGGGTACATTCCATAAGAATACCATCGCAAGAAGAAAGTCCCGTATGACTAAGCTTTTCAACAAGATGGCGTAACCTATTTATGCAAAATGAAGACCACTACAAGGTGGTCTTTTTTGTTTTATCTAAAAAAAAGAGGCTGTAGTCAACCCGATTATAAAAATCGTTTTGCTACAGCCCTTTCTTTGTTTGTATTATTCTTCAGTTGTTGTTTCTTCAGTTGTTGTTTCTTCAGTTGTTGTTTCATTAATTGCTGTTTCTTCGATTGTTGTTTCATTAATTGTTGCTTCGTCTGAGGTTTCTTCAGTTAAGTCAACCTCTTTAGGCTTTTTACCGCTGAAAAGCTCCTCAAATTCTTCACCATTGATTGTTTCTCTTTCAAGTAGAAGCTCTGCAATTTCTGTAAGCTTTTCCATATTGTTACCTATAATCTCTGTGCAACGAGCATAAGCATCATCAATGATCCTCTTTATTTCTGAGTCAATCTTTGCGGCTACTGTTTCGCTGTAATCCCTTGTGTGACCATAATCTCTGCCTAGGAATACTTCGCTGCTACCTGTGCCGAATACGATTGTACCAAGCTCATCACTCATACCATATTTGGTGACCATACCTTTTGCGATTTTTGTTGCTCTTTCAATATCATTTGATGCACCTGTTGAGATATCATCAAGGGCAAGACTTTCTGCAACTCTACCACCAAGAAGAATGATGATTTGTTCGAGCATTTCTGTCTTAGCCGCATATGACTTATCCTCTGTAGGAAGAGAAAGGGTATATCCACCTGCTCTGCCTCTTGGGATAATAGATACCTGATGAACAGGGTCTTGACCTGGAATAAGCCTTGTAACAAGAGCGTGGCCTGCCTCGTGGAAGGCGGTAAGTTTTCTTTCCTTTACACTCATAACACGACTTTTTTTCTCAGGACCTGCGATAACCTTAATTATTGCATCGTCAAAATCCCTTTGCGTGATAGCTTTTGCATTTTTTCTTGCAGCAAGGAGTGCTGCTTCATTTGCAACATTTTCAAGGTCAGCACCAGTAAAGCCTGCTGTTGTTTTAGCGACTATTGAAAGATCTACATTGTCCAAAGGCTTTTTGGCTGTGTGGACCTTAAGTATTTCTTCTCTACCCTTAACATCAGGAACTCCTACAACTACCTGTCTATCAAATCTGCCAGGACGAAGGAGCGCTGGGTCAAGGATGTCAGGTCTGTTTGTTGCTGCGATAATAATAACGCCCTGATTAACTCCGAAACCGTCCATTTCTACAAGGAGCTGGTTAAGTGTCTGTTCTCTTTCATCATGTCCGCCACCAAGGCCGGCGCCTCTATGACGACCAACTGCATCAATTTCATCAATAAATACGATGGAAGGGGAGTTCTTTTTAGCCTGTTCAAAAAGGTCTCTTACTCTTGAAGCACCCACACCGACGAACATTTCAACAAAGTCCGAACCACTGATGCTGAAGAATGGAACACCAGCCTCACCTGCAATGGCTTTTGCAAGGAGCGTTTTACCTGTTCCCGGAGGGCCCACTAGGAGTACACCTCTTGGGATTCTTGCACCAAGTTCTGTGAATTGCTTGGGAGATTTAAGAAACTCTACTATTTCCTTAAGTTCCTCTTTTTCTTCATCCGCACCTGCAACATCTGAAAATGTTACCTTCTTTGCATCGTCTGTTGCCATCTTTGCACGACTCTTGCCAAAGTTCATTGTACCTTTGCCGCCGCCCTGTGATTGGCGCATAAAGAAGTACCAGAAGACAACAAAAATGAGCACAAGACCGAGGGTAGGAAGCATTGATAGCCACCATGGCGGTTCTGTGGATGTAGTGTTGTATGTCTTGATCGTACCATCCTTGACCTGCTCCATAATTGTTTTTCCAAGGTTTTCATTGAAGATAGCAAGATTGATGGTAACGGTCATTTTAGTACCATCTTTAAGCTCTGCAGTAGCTTCATTGGCATCGGATACAGTAAGCTCTGATACGTTCTTTGCATTAATTTCATTTACCAAATCTGAATATACATATTCAGGGCCTGTCGGCATATTTGTCATAGCAAGGATAAACAAAATTATGAAGAACAGGATAATGTAAAAGCTTAATCCTTTAAGTTGTTTCATATAAATAAATTCCTTTCATGTGATAGAATGCAATCTATCTACCTATTGTAATTTATATCAATAATATGAACTAAATGTGAACATTATTATTTTTCGTACATTTCTCTTTTAAGAACACCTACATAGGGAAGATTTCTGTACTTTTCGTCATAATCCAATCCGTATCCGATAACAAACTCATCCGGTACATCGAATCCTATGTATTCAACATCAATTTCTGTTGTGCGCCTTGATGGTTTATTAAGTATTGTACAGATTTTAAGACTGGCAGGGTTTCTTAGGTTAAGCATATCCTTAAGGTTTGAAAGTGTGAATCCTGTGTCTACAATATCTTCAATAATAAGTACATCTTTACCGCTGATATCAACATCCAAATCCTTTATAACACGAAGTCTGCCGCTTGAAACGGTTCCGTTGTTATAACTTGAAACACTCATAAAGTCGATGGCAAGGTCCTCAAGCTGTATTAATCTGAAAAGGTCAGCCATAAAAGGAACGCTTCCTTTAAGTATACCAACTATAAGTAAAGGTTTATCCTTATAATCTTCAGTGATCTGCTGTGCTAGCTCACGAACTCTTTTGCTTAATGATTCTTCATCAATTAGTATTTTTTCAACGCCATTCATTTGTTTTGATTCCTTTCTGTTATCAGTTTAGTCTTTATGTTCTATTATAACCAATCCCTTTTTGATTTCCGCTGTGAACTTTCCTGGGATTTGAATAATTTTACCGCCATAATTTTTTTCGCAGGCAGAGATTACATTGTCGGTGTGAAGAAGTGCAACTGGGTGCTGCCATGTCATATCAATAGTTCTTCTTATAACTCGACGCTTTATAGCAAGTGGCAGTGCATTGAACCATTTAAGAGGGTATGCTTTGCCATTTCCATATTCCTGCCCGTATTCATTAATCAGATTATCAGTATATTCACACAAAAAGTCCTCCTCAGGAGTGATTACCTGGCAAGCTCTGCTTATTGCCTTTATGCCATCCCTCTCAATAATTGGAGGCATAACAATATGTCGGATTTCATTACGCTGGTAATCTGTTGTTGTATTGGTTTTATCAAGACGAGGCTGAAGGTTGTATTTTAAGCAATACTGCTCAATCTCGCTTCTTTCGACTTCAATAAGTGGGCGGATAACCCTGCAACCATCAATCTCTGTTTTTGGACGGATGCCGGTAAGTCCTGCAAGACCCGAACCTCTGATAAGATGCATCATGAAGGATTCAGCATTGTCATTGCTATTGTGGGCAGTAGCCACAACTCCACCTGTTTTGTCAGTTATTTCTTTAAAAAACTCATAACGCAGGAATCGTCCTGCGGTTTCGGTAGATAGCTTGTTTTCTTTTGCATAGATACCAACCTCTATTTTTTTGCAAAACAGCTCTATTCCCATTTTATCGGTGAGGTGCTTAACATATTCCATATCATCGTCAGCTTCGTCTCGCAGACGATGATTAAGATGTGCAGCCTGCACCTTGTAGCCAAGATTCCACAGGGAATGGAGTAGGCATACCGAGTCAAAACCACCCGATAGCGCCACAGTCACAAGCTCATTATTCCCAATCAGATTATATTTAATAATTGTATCTTTAATCTTATTGCGGGTCGTCATATCTGGTCTCCAAATTACCGAATTTAGTGAATTGTGAACGCCACTTAAGCTCTACTTTGCCAAGCTCACCGTTACGATGCTTTGTGATAAGACATTCAGCGATTCCGGGTCTTTCAGTCTGCGGGTTGTAGTAATCCTCACGATAAAGCATAAGTACTACATCGGCGTCCTGCTCGATTGCACCCGATTCACGAAGGTCAGAAAGCATAGGTCTGTTACCAGTTGAAGAACGGGTTTCCGCTGCTCTGTTAAGCTGTGCAAGAGTGACAACAGGGACGTCAAGATCCTTTGCTAAAAGCTTAAGGCTTCTTGAAATTTCCGTGATTTCCTGCTGACGGTTACCGCCCCAGTTACCCGGTGCTTTCATAAGCTGCATATGGTCAATGATAATAAGTCCAAGACCCTTGTCTCTCTTAAGTCGACGGGTTTTAGCGCGAATATCTGTAATGGTTGTTCCACCTGTATCGTCAATATATATAGGAAGGTCTTGTATTCTCTCGATTCCGTTTACAAGCTGAGTCCACTCTCTGTCTTCAAGCTTACCTGTCTGAATCTTTGAAGACTCAATGGCAGTTTCGGAGCTCCAGATTCTATTTACTAGTTCTTCCTTGGACATTTCAAGACTGAATATAGCAACAGGCTCATTTGTAGCTCGTGCAGCATTAACAGCCATATTAAGTGCGAAACTTGTCTTACCCATACTAGGACGGGCAGCTATGAGAATATAATTCTGTTTGTGAAGCCCTTTGAGGATTCTGTCAAGGTCGGTAAAGCCTGTTGGCATACCGATTATATCGTTAGGACTTGCTGAAAGCTCTGCAGCTCTGCTATAGTTAGCAGAAATTACATCGCCAATAACTGTAAATTCACGATTATCACGGTTTTCAAGAATTTCAAAAACCCTCTGTTCTGCAAGGTCAAGAAGATTTTTTGTCTCATCCTCACCTGCATAGCACTGCTTGCATACATCACTACACGCATCAATTAGTCGTCTTAAAACTGCTTTGTCAGTTACAATCTTTGCATAATGACGAAGATTACCTGAGGTAGAAGAAGCATTTGCAACCTCCACAAGGTATTCAAGACCAATGCTGTCAAAGCTGCCACGAAGCCTTAATTGTTCTGTAAGTGTTATGATATCAACAGGCTTATCAACGTTGAATAATTCTACAATAGCATCAAAAATCTCTGAATGAGCTGTGTGATAAAAATCCTTCGACGATACAAGCCTGATTGCATCACCTATTGCATCCTTATTAAGGAGCATAGCTGAAAGGACAGACTGTTCTGCAAGCTGGTTATATGGAATTGAACTTATTTTTTCTTCCATTTATACTCAAACCTCACTAATGATTACTTTGATACTTGTTGATACTTCTGGATGAAGCCATATGCCGATTATGTGTTCGCCAAGTGTCTTGATTGCGTCTGTTTCAATCCATCTTTTATCAAGAGCGATGTTTGTCTGTTTTTTTAGTTCTTCTGCGATGTCCTTTGAGGTTACAGAGCCAAAAAGCTTGCCGTTTGCGCCAGACTTTGCCTTCATTGTAACAGTAACATCCTTAAGTCTTTGTGCAAGCTCCCTTGCAGTTTCAAGTTCAACTTGCTTTTTATGTGCGATTGCTGATTTTTGCTGATTAAGCTCATTTATGTTTGATGAATTAGCCTCAACAGCAAGACCTTTCGGAAGAAGGAAGTTGCGTGCGTATCCATCTGCAACATTGATTGCATCGCCCTTTTTGCCAGATCCCTTAACATCTTTCGTAAGAATTACTTTCATTTTTACAACACCCTTTCTGGTTTTCGAGAAAATATAAGAGAGTATCTTTTATTCTCTGCTTTTATCTATTGCATCATGGAGCTGTGCGATTGCCTCTGCTAGAGATACACCTTTAAGCTGTGCACCTGAAACAGTGAGGTGCCCGCCACCTCCAAGCTCTTCAAGGATTTTTTGAACATTAACATTACCCAACGAACGACCACTGATGATAATGTTATCTCCGTGGAGGCATACAACAAAGGATGCATTTACACCCAATATGTTGAGAAGCTCATCTGCTGCCTGACTGGTTACAACATTAGGTGATGAGTTGTCGGTGTTTGTATATACTGAAATAGCAATATCCTGTGAATAGATATATGCTTCCTTGATGATTTCTGTTCTTTTAAGAACGGTTTCCAGATTAGTCTGGAAAAGTCGTCTTACTGCGATTGTATCAACACCATTTCTTCTTAGGAAAGAGGCGGCCTCAAATGTTCTTACACCTGTCTTGATTGTGAAGTTCTTGGTGTCGAGGGTTATTCCTGCATACAATGCCTGTGCCATCTCGATTGGAAGATTAGGCTTGTTATTCATATACTGGAGTATTTCAGTAACCATCTCACAAGCAGATGAAGCATAAGGCTCCATATATGAAAGGGTTACATTTTCAATAAATTCAGCTGCCTTTCTGTGGTGGTCAATAATAACAATCTGTTTTGATACAGATAAAATCTGGCTACATTCCACATAGGAAGGCTTGTGTGTATCTGCTATAATAACAAGGCTTGTTTCTTTACATTGGTTGATTGCTTCGGTTGGTGAAATAAAGACACCCGGTGCAACCTTTTCATAATCGCTAATAAGTGAGGGAGAAAGAGCCTTCTGCTTGTTGATAACAATTCTTGCTTTATATCCCAAATCATTAATAGTTCCGCAAAGACCTATCGCAGAGCCAATCGCATCGGCATCTGGATTAATATGTCCCATAATGAATACTTCTTCTGTCTGGTCAAGAAGCTTGAGTAGTGCGTGTGCTACAACTCTTGGTTTAACTTTATTACGCTTTTCAACTTCCTGTGAGTTACCACCATAAAAGGTGAATTTCTCTGAATTTTTAACAACAGCCTGATCACCACCACGACCAAGAGCCATCTCAAGGGCAAGGTTGGCAAACTGGTAATTCTCAGCAATATCTACACCGCCGTATCCTATACCGATACTAAGAGTAGCATGAACCTTACCACCCAGATCAAGATGTGAAAACTGTTTTATTATATCAAATTTATTTTCAGTAAGCTCACTTAAGTTTCTCTTTTCAAACACAAGAAAGAGCTTGTCTTTTTCATACTTAGTGCTGATACCTTCGATTGATGATATCCAAACATTGCTTTTCCTGTCAATTGCCGCAAACGCAAGATATTTGTTTTCCTCAGTTACATTCTTTGCAATCTCTTCATAGTTGTCAATGTTAATGATAGCTGCAACCGCTTCCTTTGCATCAAGACGGTGCTCAACTTCCGTTTCGTGAGTTCTATCCACTAGATATATTGCAACAGCCTTTTTTGCTTTATTATTATCAGTTATAATGTTATAGCAGAACTGGTATACTTTGTTTTTACAACTTGTCATTATATGTGGATCATAATCCTCTTCAATCAGCTTTCGCATGCTGATATCTGTCAGGAAATTATGAATGGATTTTCCAATAATTATCTCTCCCGGAAGAAGCTTTTCAAATTCCTTATTGTGCCATATGATATCACCATTAAGTCTTATAACAAGGGCAGGGAGAGGGAATTTAATAACTGTATCTAGCGTTTCACTATCTGCGGAAAACGCAACACTTTTTAATATGCTGTTAATCTCTGCTCTTTGGTATCTGTGAGTTAAAAATGCCCAAACGATAACAGCAACGGTTATCATTATCTGTGCAATTGCAAGCCACATATTATTTGAAATGGCAGAAAGCACCCCAAATATTATAAGGAGTGAGAATATTATTAACTTGTCTGCATTTAAAAAGTCTAGTGATTTTATTTTTTTCATCAATAATACCTCTTTTGGATGATTGATAGTAGAACACTCATTTCGCAGTTCTGTCTATACGTCTAAAGTTCCATACGCTGTCCATAATCGCTGCCATAACGAAAATTTCTGATGTTAACGGATATGCAAATATCAAAGTGACAAACAGCAGAAGTCTTAAGATCCTTTTTGTTATTCCGACTTTGGCTCTATATTCAATAAGATTAAGTGCTAATGATACACCGCAGATAAAGAACAATCCTGATATTATGATTGATATATTAATTAGTGCATATTTTATCATGCTGCTTTCCATTAAGTATGATAGTAGCCACACAAGAATCATTACCCATCCGGAAGCTCTGCTCATAATAAGGTGTCTTCTGTCAGGAAGCATAGGAAGAAGTATCTTTTGTTTTTTTAATATATATCGTGCAATGCCAAATGAGACATAAGCATATATTCCGCAGATCATAATAAAAAATGATGGCACAAGAGTTAACATATAATCATAGAGGAATAAAATCTGTTCTTTAACCTGTGCAACAGAGACATCTGGTGGTAAAGTGTTTGCAAAGATTGATACTGCAGATATTGATGCATCCTTGCAAGCCGACATAAAGACATTAATAAAATCCATATCATATAAACGATTAATCCCGATAATAGCGCCTATAATACAAGCGAGGGCTGTAACTCCGCTAAATAATAACACCCCGGGAAGTGACCATTTGGACTTTATCGCTTTACCCATTACAAAACCTGTTATTGAGGCAACAAAGGCAAGGATTCCAGGTGTTGCATATGTCAGGTCAAATGCAAAGTAAAAGGCTAAAGCCAATGCGATAGAAATGAGCGTAGGCAAAAGGCTCTTTTTTGTGTCACTGATAACAGCAAGTGACGCAGTAGTTGCAGTAATCAAAAGCATGATACCTATGAACAAATTATACAATGGATAAATCGCCAGACAAAGCACTAAACCTATAATAAGCATTATCGTTTGTTTTAATTTCATAATTAAGAAGATTCTCCTATAAGTAGATAAAATGATACGAAGTTAATTATAGCACCAATGGCATAAAAAAGCAACACTAAATATAGGATTTTTCATTAGAACAACCCTAGTAAAGAAATGATTATTTATGCTGCATGATAATATAAAGTATTGATTTTAGCTTTAGATTAATATATAATGTATCTAACCAATAAGAAAGGACTGTTTTTGTAATGAAGGGAATTATCAAAGACGATTTTATGCTATACAGCAAAACTGCACAGAGACTTTATGATGATTATGCAAAGGATATGCCAATTATTGACTATCACTGCCACTTGAGTACTCAGATGATTGCAGAAAATTATAAGTTTAGAAACATCACCGAACTGTTTCTTGGTGGTGACCACTATAAATGGAGAGTTCTCCGTTCAAATGGTGTTGACGAAGAATACATAACAGGCGGTGCTGATGATTACGATAAGTTTATGAAATTTGCAGAGGCTATTCCATATACAATCGGTAATCCTATGTATCATTGGACACATCTTGAGCTTAAGAGATATTTTGATATTGACGAGCCCCTCTGTCCTGAAACTGCTGATATGATCTGGAATAAATGTAATGAGCTTCTGGCTTCAGAGGACTATCGTGCAAAGGCCCTTATTGAAAAGTCAAATGTTAAGGTTATTTGTACAACAGATGACCCTGCCGACACTCTTGAATATCACAAGCAGCTTAAAGAAGAAGGTTTCAAGGCTAAGGTTTATCCAACATTCCGTCCTGACAAGGCTATTGATGTGGCAAAGGAAACCTTTATACCATATATTAATAACATTGGTGTAAAGAGCTATCAGGAGCTTAAGAAATGGATTGTTGAAAGAATTGCATTCTTCCACGATAACGGATGTCGCCTTTCAGACCATGCTATGGAAGTTATTCCTTATGCTGAGGGTGATGCTTCGGTTGTATTTGATAAGGCTATGAAGGGCGATAAGATAAGCCAGCAGGAAGAGTATGCATTCAAGACCGATATGCTTAAGGTTTGCGGCGCAGAATATACTCGTCTTGGTTGGGCAATGCAGCTCCACATTGGTGCTATGAGAAACAACAATACAAATATGTTCAAAAAGCTTGGCCCTGATACAGGTTATGATTCAATCAACGACCTTGCAATTGCAGAGCCACTTTCACGCTTTATGGATTCACTTGAAAAGGAAGATAGCCTGCCAAAGACTATCCTTTATACACTCAATCCAAAGGATAATTATGTTCTTGGTACCATGCTTGGTAACTTCCAAAAGGCCCCAATCCCAGGAAAGATTCAGTTCGGTTCGGGCTGGTGGTTCAATGATCAGCGTGATGGTATGGAGAAGCAGATGAAGGACCTTGCGTGCCTTGGACTCTTAAGCAGATTTGTTGGTATGCTTACTGACTCAAGAAGCTTTATCTCATATCCAAGACATGAATATTTCCGCAGAATCCTTTGCAACATTATTGGCGATTGGGTAGAAAAGGGTGAATATCCTGAGGATTATGCAATGCTCGAAAAGATTATTAAGGGTATTTGCTATGAGAATGCTGTAAAGTATTTTAACTTCCAGTAATTAAGGGATGTTAAAAAAGTGTAGATCGCATAAAGAATAGAATTTTAATTATGTGGTTTGTGCTGAATTAAAGGTTAATGCGTTAATGTAGGAAGTTGCGAAGCAATCGCAACTTCCTTTTTGTTTTTATTCTTTATGCTATGAACAAACTTCGCCACTCGGTGTATACGCATACACCTTCGGGTATCCAAAAACAAGCCTGAAGCCTTGTTTTTGCTCAGTTTGTCCATTTGTAACTAAACGCCTGAATGCAAGTGTTTTGCATAGCAAAATCGCGATAATGAAGGCTTTAGCACGCATTTTTACCTATCCCTTGTATAGAGTGGGGATAACGAAAAAGGATTTGCCAAATAGCAAATCCTTACTTTAATAAAAGTCTGAAATTGTTTCCCAATATGTGGTCTGTGCATTTTATCACATTCCGTTATTTAGTAACTGTTGCGCCTGCATCAATCTTAACTGCCTCATCATCCCAAGTTATCCATACAGGAACGGCAGATGGGTTATGCACCATTCTCATATCAGCAGATATTTCAAGACGCCTTACTGCAGTCATATAGTTATATATCTCGATGTTTGTGGCATACCAGATTTCATCTCTGCCACCGAGAAGCTTGCATACCTGTTCAATGTCTTCCCAGTTGTTTTCACGGTCAAATTCGTAGCTGTGACCCCAGATGTATAGAAGCTGATGGTGGTTATCTCTATCTAATAATTCAATAAATCTCTTTGAATCTTCAAGGGCATCGTGATGATGGCAAGTTCCGTTCCAATACATAAAGTTAGTTGGAAGACCAAAACCATGAGTTACATGAGTAGTCCTTGAATATACCACACCGAGGTTACGAAGCTTTGTAACAGCATCATCAGATACATCACCATATGGATATGACATTCCCTTTACTATGTAGCCACAAGCGTGCTCAAGATTTTTTCTGTCTTCCATAATCTGATACACCATTGATTCTTCCGGGAGCTTTGTTGGAAACGGATGTGTAAGCATGTGAAGTGATACTTCGTGCCCTTTAAATAGTGTCGTTATCTCGTCAGCAGTTATTCTGCCATCATGCCCTAGAAATCCAGAGTTAAGATGGAATGTTCCCTTAATTCCATATTTATTAAAAATCTCAACGAGTCTTCTGTCGTGGATTGTACCATCGTCATAGCTCATTGTAACGATCTTGGATTTACCATCCTGAAATTTATCGAATATAATCATCTTAATTTCCTCCTATGTATTGTAATTAATAACATTATATACCTTTGCTCTTTATAATTCAAGTGTTGAATTTGTTCTTGTTATGGTGTATAATGTCGTGGTAGAAAGGAAGGGAAATAATGAAAATATTTTTAATTATTATCATCGCATTTATTCTTATAAGGCTTGGAGAGTTTATTTCATTCTTTGCAAGGCTTGCTTATTTTAGAAAGAATGCTACCGAAAAGCAGAGGGAGAGGGCACTTAAACTATATCGTTTTTCAATTAAGGCTGGTGGATGTTCTGTCCTCACCAAGATAAACTACGCGTATATTGCTCTTCGCCATGGATATATTGAAGAATCTGAAAAGATACTTAAGAAGGTTTTATTCCAGACTAGAAGTGTTTCTAATATTGTTGCAGCAAAGTCATCACTTGCTCTTGTATATTGGAAAAGGGACGATATAGATAAAGCAATCGAGCTTTTAGAAGAGGTGATTTCTAGCGGTGCTAATACCAATGCTTATGGAAGCCTTGGTCATATGTACAATGTTACGGGCGATTATGAAAAGGCAATTAGCCTTAATACAATGGCTCTTGATTATGCACCTAATGATAGTATTATCCTTGATAACTATGGTACAACACTTTTCAAAACTGGCGATATAAAGGGAGCAAAAAAGATATATAAAAAGCTTATGGATAATAATCCTACTTTCCCAGAAGCCTATGTTACCTATGGTGATATTTTAGCCAGTGAGGGAGATAAGAATGGTGCTAAGAAGATGTATAAGAAGGCGCTTGAGGCTAATTTTACCTTTATGACTACACTTACAAAAGAGGCTATCGAGCAGAGGATAAAGGGTTTATAAGTCCACATAATGAATGAACATAGATGCAAAAGGTGAGAGAAGGAGGTTGTGATAAACTATCACAACCTCCCAGCGTGTCGATAACCCTATAGACACGCTGGCAGACTGCGAAAAAGGAAGTTAAATTCGACATTCCCGACATCGTCGGCGTACGAGGGTACGGTAGAGGTCGGGAAGGGTGAAAGCAAGCAATGGCGTAGGTTTTTCGATAAAACCTACGCCATTATAATTATATATTATTATTTTTTATAGAACAAGCAAGAGATAAATAATTTCTATTTTGCTTGTGGTTGAACGACTTTTTCGACGGTCTGGGAGGTTGTGATAAACTATCACAACCTCCCTTTAAATTGCATATGTACCTTTGATTAATAGTTTTCTTCTCTTACTTCAAAATAGCTCTGTGGATGCTTGCATACAGGGCAAAGCTGTGGAGCTTTTTTACCGATAACAAGGTGTCCGCAGTTGCGGCATTCCCACATTATTTCTTCAGTCTTTTCAAATACCTTTTTCATCTCTACATTATTAAGAAGCTTAAGATATCTTTCTTCGTGTGACTTTTCAATAGCTGCAACTTCTCTGAACTGTACTGCAAGTTCTTTGAAGCCTTCTTCGTCAGCTTCCTTTGCCATGCGATCATACATATCTGTCCATTCGTAATTTTCGCCCTCTGCTGCATGTTTAAGGTTTTCTTCTGTTGAGCCAAGCTCACCAAGAGCCTTGAACCAGAGCTTTGCATGCTCTTTTTCATTTTCAGCTGTTTTTAAGAAAAGTGCTGCAATCTGTTCATAGCCGGCTTTCTTTGCAGCTGATGCAAAGTATGTGTATTTGTTTCTTGCCTGTGATTCCCCTGCGAAAGCTTCCCAGAGGTTCTTTTCAGTTTTTGAGCCTTTAAGTTCCATAATTCAACTCTCCTTTTGTTATATATAATTTAATTTTTTAGTAAAACATATCCCTCAAAGTAGCAATATTCTATCTTATTATCAGAGGATATATCACCGCTTAATTGTTTGATATATAATGCTATTTTATCGGATACGATGTATAGGTCAAGGTCGTTGTTGTCTTTGCCATGTTTGTCATATAGCTTTTGAAATACATCCTTGGTATCGATAACAGTTTTTTTACCGTCTACTTCAACTTCAATCATATTATCAGATTTGCCATATGCATCAACCATACGGTTGTATCCTGATATATCAATGCTATCTTTACAGCTGAATGTGTAATACTTATTAATATTGTCCGAGTACTTCTGTTCGAAACCGAAAATTTCAAGAGTATTAAGATTCTCAGTATCTTTTAGGAAATCAACCTTTTTGCCCTCGGCATATTCAAGGTAGTGATATGAACTGAGGATTCTGTCTTTGTCTTCCTGGCTAATGCTTTCGTTAGGAATGATTGCACCATCCTTAAGCATATTATTTTTGATAAGCACTTCTTCAAGGATATTCTGCTGACTATATTTTGGAATACTGATTACATTAAGTGGAGTGATTGTTACTAATAGAACAATTATCCCTGCTGCAATATAAACCTTGCTTAAATGTTTTTGTGAAATAAGTGATGTTATGATAAACATCAGTCCAATGAGTACAAGTATGATAGAGCAGGTTCTTGGGGTTGTAAGCCCGTATGCAACTACTCTTTCCATTATTGCTATGCCCTGAACGATAACAACCGGTATAAGGAGATATCCTCCAAAACGGGTGAAAAGCTGCGCTGATCGCTCCTCATACTGTCTTACGCTGAGCATAAAGAAGATAAAGAACAGTGCCGCAAATGATGCAAACCAGTTTATCTCACCAATAGGCATTTTAAGTGTGATTACAATCTTTGCAAGGTATACGAAAAGCACCGCTATAAGAAGCATATATAATGGAAGCCCTACATAGAGCGAGAGCATCTTAAATACCTTTGGTGCAGTAACTTTAGTATCTTTTTCGGGTATATAGGAAAGGAACAGATTTACTGCCACAACGCTCCATATAAATAAGTTTGCTACAGCAAGAATCTTCCATATGGTATCTCCTTCAAAATCAAAAATCAAAAATTGCACTGCGGCAATGCAGATGGATATACCGGCAGAAAGAATTGCACATATTGCACCAGTGAAAACTATAGAGCTAATTGTGTGCGAGAAGATGGTCTGGTCATTTTCACCTCGTGACAAAAGATAAAATCCAAAGCATCCGCAAGATATAATAAGTCCCCAATATGCTGCGAACACATAAGCATTGTCAATTTTTAATATATACGTAAGGACAAAGCAAGCAATAGCAGTTATGGATGACAAGATTAACTGCACGATAAAGTTTGGTGCAATTTTTCTGCAACGCTCGGACATGATTTTCAGGAGTATAGATACTACAAGTCCAAATCCGGCGCCAAATATAAGTGGTATTATAATCTCGGAATCACTTTTTTCAAATATAATGCTATACGCCAAAATTAGGAACAACACAACCGAGAAACCGAATGGAATTGAGAACCTTGAGACACCTGTTTTAATTCTGCCTAAAAAATCTTTAAGTTTTTGAATAATCTTCATATACCATTGCACCTCTCTTTCAAGTTTATTCTATCATATATCTTTCCCAAATTCAACCAAAAAAATAAAAGCCACATATTCTGTGGCTTTTCAGCGCGTCGATAAGTTTTCGACACGCTGGCAGACTGCGAAAAAGGATGTTAAATTCGACAATCCCGACATTGTCGGCGTACGTGGGTACGGTAGAGGTCGGGAAGGGCGAAAGCAAGCAATGGCGTAGGTTTTATCAAAAAACCTACGCCATTATAATTTTATATTATAATTTCATATAACAAGCAAGAGAGATATTTTTTGTTTGCTTGTGGTTGAACGACTTTTTCGGCGGTCTGAAAATAAATTATTCTGCAATAACCGTATCAGTTTCCTGTACATGAGTTTCCATGGCAGGAGTTTCCTGGGCAGGAGCGCCTATTGCCATAATAATTACCATCTCTGTTGCTTCGTCCCATGTTACCTGACAATCAAAAGCTTCTGAAATTGCACGAACAGGAACTAAAGTTCTAGTATCAACAAGCTGCGCTGGAACATCAAGAACCTTTTCTTCCCCGTTTACAAAAAGTGATTTGCTACCAATCTGAAGTGATATTGACTTATTGCCTCTATTTGCAGTAACAGTCTGTGTAGCGTCATTCCATTCAACCTCTGCCTTGAGAGCTTCAAAGATAGCTCTCATAGGAACTAAAGTTGTTGAATTAACAAGCTGCGCTGGAACGTCGAGTTCAATCTTTTCGCCATCAACAAACATAGTTTTGTTGTTAATCTGGAGAGTTATGATAGATGCCATAACAACCTCAGGAGCAATTTCCTGTGTTGTTGATTCGATATCTTCTTCGGCGATAGGCATAACATTTTCATCTGCTAAAGCGTCCTCTGCAAATGCAACCATTGAGCAAAGGAGCATTGTCATAACAAGTGTAAGTGCCATAATTTTTTTCATTTCTAATCAACCTTTCGTATGTAAGTTTTTTGTATTACATTAGTTAATTATAACATCTTTTTCTATGATGTCAAGACAAAAACAGGTTGAAAAAATAGCCGTTATATGGTAATATAATAAATAGCCTGATATAGGAGGTAAATATTACCTTGAACACATTGTTTAAAAAAATGACAGCCGTTTTAATGATAGCATTTATGCTCTTGTTTTCAGGTTGTTTAATTACGAAAACGGACGAATCTTTTGCTGATGGGGATTGTGCAATTACCTTTCTTGACGTGGGCAATGCCGATAGCAGTCTTATCAGGTGCGGCGATGAATATATGCTTATCGATGGTGGCAATAATGATGATGGTGATTGGATTAGCACTTTTCTTATGGAAAGAGGGATATCCACTCTTAAATATGTTGTTGCAACCCATCCCCACGAGGACCATATTGGCGGACTTGATGATGTTATATATAATATAGATGTCCAGATGTTGCTTATTCCCCAATGTGAACACGAAGGACAGGATGCTCAAAGTATGATGCAGACTGTTAATGCTAAAGAGGTTTATACTGAATATGCACAGGTTGGTGATAAGTATACACTAGGTGATGGCTCATTTGAGATTATTGGGCCTGTAAATATCACAGGCAATATGAATGGTAATTCTATCGTGCTGCGATATGACTATCAGGGCGTTTCTGCACTCTTTACAGGCGATGCAGAGCGCAAGGAAGAACAGGCAATGCTTGATAGGGGATTAATTTCGGATATTGATATACTTAAAGTTGGGCATCATGGAAGCTGAGAGGGTAGCTCTTATCCATTTTTAAGACAAGCTCTCCCAGAGTATGCAGTAGTACCTTGTGGTGAGGGTAATTCCTATGGTCATCCTCACGATGAGGCTATGAGTAGACTAAAAGATTGTGGTGCGATGGTTTATCGTACAGATGAAGTAGGTAATGTTGTCTTATTAATTGAAGATGGTAAGATTTATGCCAAAACTCAAATCGAATTACCTGACCAGCCTGTTATTCTATCAAAAGAGAATACGGATGGTGAATATATCGGAAACATAAAATCTTATGTTTATCATACAGAGTCGTGTAAGAGCCTTCCCGCAGAGCACAACCGAGAGTATCTCACATCAAAGGAAGAGGCGGAAAGTAAAGGATATAAGGCTTGTGGTAATTGCAATCCTTAATGAAAGGAATTTAGTAAAATGGCGTTTGATGGACTTACAGTTTGCCGATTGGCAGACGAACTTAATAAAAAACTATTCGAGGGTAGAATAGAAAAGGTATTACAACCTGAAAAGGACGAAGTGAACCTTGTTATACGAGCAAAGGGTGAGAATCACCGTTTGCTTATTAGTGCAGGCTCCTTTGCTCCGAGAGCACATCTTACAAGCTCTGTTAAGGAGAACCCAGCTGTGCCACCACTTTTTTGTATGCTTCTGCGTAAGCATATCGCAGGTGGTAGGGTTGTTTCCTTTGAACAACCTGACTTCGAGAGAATCCTCATAATGCGAGTTGCAAGTCGTGATGAGCTGGGTGATATGTCCATTAAGAGCCTATATATGGAACTTATGGGTCGTTGCAGCAATATTGTACTTGTTGATGCTGGTGGTAAGATATTAGGTTGCGCTAAAAATATTGACATATCTGTCAGTAGTGTAAGACAGGTGCTTACAGGGCTTACCTACACACTTCCGCCATCACAGAATAAAATCAATCCCCTTTTGGCAATAAGAGAAGAAATCTTTAATGCAGTTGATAAAGTACTCCCTGCAGATAAGGCTGTTCTTGAAGGATTCACAGGTATTAGTCCGCTTATTGCAAGAGAGATTGCGTACACATTTTTTGGTGATGCAACACAAGATTTATCTATGATTGACTATACTAGAAAATCTGCCTTTGCCGAGCATATTTACAGCTGGTTTAGAAGCTTCACCGAGGATAACGATGGAGGATGGATTCTTACTGATACGCACAAGAGAAAAACTGCTGATTTTGCCCCTGTTGACATTTGTCAATATGGTGATTATATGGAGAAAGAACATTATGATTCAATCTCCAATGTGATAGACACATATTACTATCAAAAGGACTTAACCGAAAGGGCAAATCAGCGCAAGAGCAATCTTACAAAGTTTGTTAATAACAATATTGCCCGTTGTCAGAAAAAGCTCGCGGTGCTTCAAAGAGAGCTTTCGCAGGCACAGGGTAAGGAGAAGTATAAAATCTGTGGAGATATCCTGACAGCTAATCTTTATCAGCTTAAGGAGGGGCAGAAAAGCGTAGTTCTCTTTAACTATTATGATAATAATGATATTAGTATTGACCTCCTACAAGAGCTTTCACCATCTGCTAATGCCCAGAGATACTATAATCTGTATAATAAATACAAAACTGCTGAAATCAGATGTGAAGAACAGCTTGGGTTATGCCAAGGCGAGCTTGAATATTTTGAGAGTGTATTAAGCCTTTTGGAGATTAATGATACTGAAAAAGAGCTTATGGAAATAAGAGATGAGCTTGTATCCGCAGGGTATATGGTGGGGAATAAGTCAAAAGGGAAAAAGCAACCTAAAAAGGCCGAGTCCAAGCCATTACACTTTACAACCAGTGAAGGTCTTGATGTATATGTTGGTAAGAACAATCTACAAAATGATAAGCTTACAATGAAAACTGCACACAATAGCGATATATGGTTCCATGTTAAGAATTATCCCGGTAGCCATACGATACTTGCGGCGGCAGGTAGAGAATATACGGATGCCTCCATTATGGAAGCGGCTGTGATTGCTGCTAGGCACTCCAAGGCATCCTCATCATCAAAGGTGCCTGTTGATTATACTTTTATAAGAAATATTAAGAAGCCAAACGGAGCAAAGCCGGGCTTTGTTATCTATGAAACTTACAATACGGTATATGTAACACCATAGGAATTATCTACACACCTCCTGAATATGTTTATATATCAGGAGGTGTTTTTTTGTGTTAAGCATAAAGAGGTTATTTTTCTCAACAGGAATCTTTTGTGTCATAGCGCTGTTCTGGGTTACTTTTGTAGGTGGAGATAGGACAACTCCTGTTAATACTATTCCCAAAACAGACTTTGTAGATATGCAAGGTTATGAGTGGGCGCTTGATGCAGTTTCAGAGCTTGTGGATAAAGGGATAATTTCCGGTGTAACCCCTACTGAATTTAACCCTACAGGTGAGGTTACTCGTGAACAACTCGCAAAGATGCTTACCATCGCATTTGGACTTAAGGATAAAAAAGATAATCCTTATAATGATGTGGAGAAGGATAGATGGTCATACTCATATATCTCATCTGCTTGCGGTTTTATGTATATCGAGGGAGATAGGTTTCAGCCAACAAAAAGTGTTTCCCGCGAGGAAGCGGCTGCAGCAATTGTAAATTGTGCTAGGCTTGAGATAACAGAGAATGCAAGAATTCTAGACGCAGAATTCGCTGATGGAATGCTTGTTGCTCCTTCAATTAAAAAAGAGGTTGCAACAGCATATGAAAATAAACTTATCGACGGTATTGATGGGAAGCTTCAGCCTATCATGCCCATACGAAGGTGTGATGCAACGCTTATGATTTATAGAGGAATATTACTCCAAAGTAAAAAGCTTACGCCCATTTTGGGAGAAGCACAGGTAGACTATAAGGTAGCGCAACAATGGGCTAAGAATAGGAATGCTGCGGATATTTTTATAGACGCAGCTCCTATATATTGGAAGTATGGCAAAATAACAGGAATCCGTCCCGAGGTGTTATATTGTCAGGCGGCAAAGGAAACAAATTATGGGAAATACACAGGGCAGGTCACGCCTGATATGAACAACTGGGCAGGGATTAAGACAATAAATGCTACAGGGGACAAGCCTGAGGATCACGAGAGATTCTTAACTCCCGATGATGGAATAAGAGCGCACTTCAATCATATGTGCGCATATGTGGGGATAGTGCCTGTGGGACAACCGCACGATAGGTATAAGGCAGTGCTTTCTCGTTCCTTTGCAGGGAGTGTTAAATATGTTGAACACCTTGGAGGGAAATGGGCACCAGCACAGGATTATGGTGAGAGTATAGTCAATGATTACCTTAATAAGCTCCTTGCAACATAAGGTTATTTATGATAAAATGTCATATAATCAGTTTTAAGCAAAAGGATTGATATACTATGACGAAAAAAGAAAGAGTATTAAAGATAAAAGAGATTTTGGATATAGAATATGGTGAGGCAGAATGCTCATTGCAGTTTGAAAAACCCTATGAGCTTCTTATCGCAACACAACTTGCGGCTCAGTGTACCGATGCAAGGGTAAATATGGTGACGCCTGCCCTTTTTGAAAGATATCCATCTATCAAGGCATTAGCCGAGGCGGATATAAACGAGCTTATGATATATATTCATTCAACGGGGTTTTATAGAAATAAGGCAAAAAACATCATCGGATGCTGTAAAAAATTATTATCAGAATATAATGGCGAAGTGCCTGATACAATGGAGGAGCTATTAACTCTTGATGGTGTAGGCAGAAAGACAGCTAACATTATCCTTGGAGATGTATACAAAAAACCTGCCATGGTGATTGATACTCACGCAGGCAGGCTTGCACGCAGAATGGGACTTACTAAAAATACCGACCCTGTTAAGGTGGAGTTTGATTTGATTAAAATTGTTCCTCCTGAATATACAGCTACTTTCGGTCATCAGCTTGTATGGCATGGCAGAAAATACTGTATGTCACGAAAGCCTGATTGCGTCAACTGTCCTGTAAGAGAGGTTTGCCCAAAGATTATTTGATGGCTGCTGAACAATTCGAAAACTCCACCGCCCCGCGGCTTGAAAGCGCTTTTTGAATTGTTCAGGTGCAAGGTTTTTGAGCGATTTGGCGAAAAAAGCTTGCACTTTGCGTAGGCTGTCGTCTCCCGACTGCCTACGCAAACAGCAGGTCAATCAATGCCGTGAACCTATAAATAGCATTTTAATGCTATTTATTTGTGTGAAATTGCAAATTTCACACAAATGGTTTCGCAAAACCATTTGTTCAGCAGGCATTATTTAAAATTTAATATCCTTATATGTGTATAGAGAACCGCAGATGATGACAAGCTCATCCTTTGCGGCTTTTTTTATGGCATCATTAACTGTGTTTACTGCTATCATATTTATACCGTACTTTGCCGCACTTTTTTGTATATCAATGTTTTTCATAGCACGAGGATTGCCCTGTACTGTAAAGGCGTAAAAGTCAGAATCTTTATAATTGGATAGAAGCTTAAAGATTCCTCCAAGGTCCTTATCTTCCATAAACCCACAGATAAAAGTCTTTTTAGCTTGTGGATAATATCTCTCGAGATTCTTTATAAGGGCAGTAACTCCATTTGGATTGTGTGCTCCGTCAAAGATAATTTTTTCACTAAGCTTTTCAAATCGTCCTATATGATTTGCCTTTTTCAAGCCCTCTTTGATATGCTCCGGGGAAATGCCGAGTGCAAGGGCAGTTTCGATTGCAAGGCTTGCATTCTCAATCTGATTATATCCGCCTATTCCCAAGGAAATATTCTCTATATTTTTATAGCTAAATTGCTCATAAATATCCTGATGCAGATGACTTTTCGCTTCGGAAATAAGGTGGATTTCACATCCACTTTGCTTTGCAGCGTCAGTTATAACCTTCATAGCTTGCTCATCTTGCTCAAGAGTAACAATAGGACACCCATCTTTTATTATTCCGGCTTTTGCGCTTGCCACATCGCAGAGTGTATCCCCAAGGTAATTCATATGGTCCATTGCGATTCGTGTAATTATAGAAAACAAAGGCTTTTCGATAACATTTGTTGCATCGTGAGTTCCGCCAAGACCTGTCTCGATTACTGCGATATCACATTTTTGCTGATAAAAGTATAGAAATGCGGCTGCTGTCCATATTTCAAATTGTGTTGGCATCTCGCCTAGGGTTGTGCTCGCCTTTTCGGCGGCATCTTTTACAGTTGCCATCAGCTGGTCTAAATTATCCTGAGATATTTTTTCTCCATCTATTGTGATTCTTTCACGGATATCAAGCATTTCAGGAGAGATGTATCTGCCAGTCTTTTTACCGCTTGCTGAAAGAATGCTTTGCAAAAAAACACATACAGAGCCTTTGCCATTAGTGCCGGCTATGTGAATGCATTTAGTTTTATTATGAGGATTACCAAGTATTTCCAACAGACATGTTATGCCCTCAAGGCGAAGCTTTGCAACAGCTTGGAAAGAGTTAGCATAGGTTGTGAAATTTTCATTCAACGGTTTATCATCCTTTCAAAGGTGCCCAGGTGCTTCTTCAAGATAACGCATACAAGGATATACATACCAAGCTTTACTACAGAAGCTATTAATCTTATTGATATAGCTGTTATATAGCCTGGGAAATATCCAACGGAAGTAAGGATATAGGATACAACAAAAATATCCACCAAGGATAAAACCACTGCACATATAACGGTATTCATATAGTAATTCTTCTTTTTATAAAAGAACAAACCAAAAATAAATCCGTATAAAAATTCTACTGCTGTGATCTGTGGGATGATTGGTCCGACCGGTACAATAAGGGCGTTTAATATGTCACCTAATGCGCCCACAACGCCTCCCCATACAGGGCCAAAAATCACCGCTGTAACAAATACTGTTACAAATTTGAATGGGATCTTGATTGCATTACCAATACGAAATGTACAGTATATTGCTAATAGAACGGTAAGTGCTGTTAGCATACCCAGCATACATAGCTTTCGTACGGTTAGTTTTTCTAAACCTAAAAATTTTCTCATAAAAAAATCCTTTCTGTAACATCGCTACAAAAAGGCACAATAGTATACCATTTGATTATTGTTTGTAGCAACGGGATGCGACCACCGTACCGCAAGAGTCGGCAAGACTCTTTTCGTCCCTCTGACAACTCCCCGTTCAGAAGGCACTTCACGCACGACAGTCTACTCTGCCTATAATTTATATTAGCTATTATCCCACTATTTTTATATATTGTCAAGTGGAAAGGTAATAAAATACAAATATAATAAGAACCCCATACAATAACACAATCTAGAATTGGGTTTATGTCTGTGAATCTCCATATATTTACAATGAAAAAGGGCTTGCAAAATGCAAACCCTCAGACCGTCGAAGAAGTCGTTCAACCACAAGCAAAAGAGAAAATATTTATCTCTTGCTTGTTCTATAAAAAAATAAAATATAATTATAATGGCGTAGGTTTTATCGAAAACCTACGCCATTGCTTGCTTTCACCCTTCCCGACCTCTACCGTACCCTCGTACGCCGACGATGTCGGGAATGTCGAATTTAACTTCCTTTTTCGCAGTCTGCCAGCGTGTCTATAGGTTTATCGACACGCTGAGGGTTTGCAAAATGCAAACCCTTAACGTCTTTTTTACTCTTCAAATTCCTGCTCAAAGGAGTAGTCTACATCAACAATTTCTCCTTCGTTTTCAAGTTCAGAAATAAATTCGGTTGTTTCTTTAAAAAGCTCTGATTTACTTAACTTGCTTGCAAGAGCAGAAATTTCCTTTGTGCTCTTTGAGATAAGCGCTTTAATTTCATCTTTGATTTCGGCAATCTTCGCAGAAGCTTTATCCATAATTTCCTTGCGCTTTTCTGCGGAGTCTTCTCCGACCAAAGCTTCTTTTGTTTCGCTTACTATATTTGTTATTTGGTCCTTCTTTATGTCGATAGTCTGTCTGATTGAGGTTTTCTTTGATTTCAACCACTTTCCTGCTTTTTCTGAATAGCTGCCTGTTTCACTAGGCATTTCGTTAATTTCGCTGTTGATTTTAGTCAACATCAATGCTGCGCCAACTCCCGCTATAAAGCCCATAAACAAACCTGCAGTATGCTTTTTCATAATGTACTCCACCTTTCGTGCAATAAAATAATAATTTATTTGTCATTCTTTTTTTGTATACTTGAATCTTAATTTCTTTTTCTTATCGGGTTTCTTTTTTATTCTTACAGCACCGGTAAGTATTGATAGGAAGAAGAATATCCCTATTATTAATATTAATCCAAGGATGATTAATATAATCTTGGTAATAGTAAAGCTCCAAAGGAACTTGAAAAAATTAACTATGTACACAGTCGATGTTGCAAAAAGGGCTTCCGATGCGATTAGAGGAATTGTGCCTACGATTTTACCATCGTACAGATAAGTAACATTGCCTAAAACTTGACCTTTCTCAACTGGTGGTGTCAAGTCATCAGGAATATCAAACACCTTTTCAAATTCGTATTCTTTATCATCATTTTTTACTAAAGCCTTAAGGGAATGCTGCGCACACAAAATAACATCTTCTGATGGTGACGCGTGCTTTATTTTAGCTTCATATAAAATATCTCCCGATGTGGCAATAGAAACAGATTTGTAGTTGTTAAATCCATATTTAAAGAGGGAGATTGTATCATTAAAGGTTGAGACCCCTTTATCATCGTCCCCACCCATTGTTATAGCTATAAGCTGTGTATTACCTACAGTTGAAAATGCTGCAAGAGCATATCCCCCTTCTGGTGTATATCCTGATTTGCCGCCCTGTGCATTGGAGTAGTAATATCTGTTGTCATAGTATGCACAGATAAGATAATTATATGAGTAGAATAATCGTTCATCTGACATATTTGTTTTTTTGATTGACCTGCAGGATGTGCGAAGCGCTGTGTTAAGGTTTGTATTGTTTATGGATGCAATTGTAAGCTTAAAAAGGTCAGATGGTGTTGTGTATTGATTATCATCATTTGATCCGGTGCTGTTTGTGAAAAGTGTATTTTCACATCCTAGCGCACGAGCTTTTTCGTTCATAAGCTTTACAAAAGCTGCTTCACTTCCTGATACATGGATTGCTAAAGCCTTTGTCGCATCACTTGCATTTGCAACGATTGCACAGTATACAAGGTCCTCAACCGTCAAGATCTCTCCAATCTTAAGTGAGGCGTTTGTTTCTGACTTTGTGATTGCCGCTTCTGTAACGGTTACTTGGTCTGCAAGGTTGCATTTTTCAAGAGCAACAAGCGACGCAATCATTTTTGCAATTCCGCCCGGTTGATATTTTTTGTCTTCGTTTTTGCTTACCAGCACCTGACCTGTTGTATTAGCGAAATATATTCCATCAGAGTAAAGTCTTGGTTGCGTTTTTGCAAAGGTTGTAGTATAATTATTAATTAATATGACAAAAATTATTATAGCAATAGCTATTTTTTTTATGTTCATCTATCTTCAATCCTTAATTCTATTCTTATGTTAACTTATATTTAAGAATATTTTAGCACAGATACCAAAATAAATAAAGGGGTTTTTGATATTTTATTTTAGGAAGGTGAAAAAAGTTTTGAATAAGAAACTTCACTTTTTATACATAGTAATAATCCTGCTTCTTGTTTTGATGAATATCGCTATTTATAAAGGAAAGTCGGGACAATTTCTTAACGTGGATGGAAACTATAATTATCGCCCACCACAACAGGAAGTATCGGATGAACCTGAGTCGGTGGTTATAGAGCTTAATAGTGCGACAGCAAAGGAACTCATGGAGATTAAGGGTATAGGCGAAGCCCTGTCTGAAAGGATTGTTAATCGCAGGGAAGAGATTGGTGGATTCAAAATGAAGGAAGAACTACTTTCTGTTGAAGGAATCGGACCGGGTATATTTGACAACATCAAGGAGTATGTGTATGTTGAAGAAGCAGGTAATTAAAAGATATGTGTTTTTATCCTTGTCAATTGCGTTGGCAATAGTTATCTTTGCGTTTTCAAACCAGTCAGCTCAGGTATCGTCCAAGGATAGCGAAGGGCTTATTTATTTTCTTTTAACCTTGATTTCGGGAATATTTGGATGGTCAAATCAAGAAATGCTTAGTATTGTTGATGCTATCCACACTCTAGTCAGAAAAACCGCACATTTTTCTATCTATGCGCTTCTTGGTGTTTTTGTCTTGAATTATGTTTTAACATATATAAAATCCATTAAAAGAGCCTCGTGGACAACTGTTTTAGTGTGTTTCCTTTATGCGTGTAGTGATGAAATTCATCAGCTATTTATCCCTGGTCGTTCAGGGGAGATAAGGGATGTTGTAATAGATACACTTGGTGCAGCTGTTGGTGTTCTTTTTATGATGCTTACGATAGAAGTAATAAATAGATACAAAAGGAGGAAAAAATGGTGAAAAGTGTTTTTGAGCTTTTTATTTCATTCTTTAAAATAGGACTTTTTACTTTCGGCGGTGGATACGCTATGCTTCCTATGCTAAAGAAGGAGCTTGTCGAGGCAAAAGGTTGGGTAACAGAGGAAGAGATTCTTGATTATTTTGCAATCGGGCAGCTTACTCCGGGGGTTATAGCAGTTAATACAGCAACCTTTGTTGGTTATAAAAAGAAAGGTATCTCAGGTGGCATTATGGCAACTCTTGGTGTTGTGTGTCCATCTCTTATTATAATTACAATAATTGCTGCAATGCTCAGTAATTTTGCGCATATCTGGTGGGTTAAGAGTGCTTTTTCAGGAATAAGGATTGTAGTTCTTGCCCTTATCATCAAGTCCTTATGGGGACTTATGAGCAAGGGAATTAAGGACATATTTACAGGGGTTATTTTTGCAGTTACAGTTGCAGGTATGCTGTTCGAAGTCCCATCTGTTCTGATTATAATTTTAGCAGCAGTGTCAGGCATTGTTTATAAGGCGGTGGCAAAAAGATGATGTTAGTGCGATTGTTTTTAGAATTTTTCAAGACGGGGCTTTTTGCCGTAGGCGGAGGACTTGCTACAATTCCATTTCTTTATGAAATGGCTGATAAATACAAGTGGTTTGACAGGGAATTAATTGCTGATATGATTGCAGTTTCTGAGGCTACTCCAGGTCCTATTGGGGTTAATATGGCAACATATACAGGCTTTTCTATAGGCTATGGTGAATATGGTGTTTTAGGTGGAGTTTTGTATGGAATTATAACTACCTTAGGGCTTGTAACTCCATCAATTATTGTTGTATTAATTATTGCAAAGGCACTTGATGTTTACAAGTCAAATCCTCTTGTGCAGAGTGCTTTTTATTCTCTTCGTCCTGCTGTATCAGGACTTATCTGTGCAGTTGCAATTTCTTTAGCAACTGAGACATTTAACTTTAGTGGGGATATTAAGATTAGTATTATCACATCTGTTATGTTTATTTTATCTGTTTTAGGTGTGTTTAAGCTAAAAAAAATACACCCTATACTGTTTATCCTTGTGGGAGCAGTATTGGGTGTAGTCCTTGGTTTGTAAAATTATTCTTCATTCATAAGTGATGCAAGCTTTTCTGTGATGTGCTTGAATATGTTTGCTGAGATAGATACCTGCATAGAAAAATCACTTGTTCTTTCAGGTTCAGGTTGTGCAGACTCGATAATTGGGTCTGCTACATTTCTTATCTGTTGTGTTACGTATCTGAATGCTGTATTCTGGTTTTTTACAAAAGAGTTATATAGAGTTTTTACCTGTTCGTCACTCATATCATAGGGTGCAATTTTTTGTATTGTTGCAATTGATAGAGTTTGCTTAAAAAAGCAAATCATAATTAAGTATGCCAAATGTTTTTTGTTATACTTCTTTTTTACAGGTGGAGGAATAATCCTGTTTTTTACATAGTTGTTAATCATAGATGAAGTGATTAACTTTTCTATAGAATATGCTTTCAGATTTTTCTCGATAAACGAAACAACTTGATCCATATATAGTTCGAATTCAGGTAGTGCATCCCAATCAGGCAGCATTCTTGCATCTATAAGTTTGCCCCACCATTCAAGGGCCTCCGAAATTTGTTTTTTGTTAAGATTCATTATCTCATCTCCTACGAAAATAAGTTTATCATAATTCACAAAACAATGCAATCTTTTTTTGAATATATCTTGACATAGAATCGAAAATCTGATAATATAGTTTTAAAGACTAGATGAGATTATGAGGTGAATTTTATATGAGTTTTCAGATTTTAACTGATACCTGTGCTAATCTTCCATATGAAATGGTTAGTGAGCTGGGGCTTGACATCTGCTCTTTGCTGTTTATTAGCGAGGGCGAAACATACTATAGCTATAAAGAAGGAGAAAATGTAGACCTTGAGCAATTCTATGAAATGATGAGAAATAAAAAGGTCTTTACAACGTCACAGATTAATCCTGGAGAGTTTAAGGACTTTTTTTGCAAATATCTTGATCAGGGAAAGGATATCCTTTATATTGGATTTTCAAGCGGACTTAGTGGAATGATGCAGTCTGCTGTAATTGCAAAGGCTGAACTTGATGAAGAGTATCCTGACAGAAAAATTATCCTTGTTGACACTCTTTGTGCAGCACTTGGTGAGGGTGTTATTGTACACTATGCTGCAAATATGCAGAAGGAAGGCAAATCAATTGAAGAGGTAGCAAGCTGGGTTGAAGAAAACAAGCTTCGCCTTTGCCACTGGTTTACAGTTGACGATCTTATGTTCCTTAGTCGTGGGGGCAGAGTTTCAGCCACATCGGCGATTGTTGGTACCATCGTTGGTGTAAAGCCTGTTATGCATGTTGATAACGAGGGCAAGCTTATCCTTATGGATAAGGTAAGAGGAAGAAAGCAATCTATCAGAAGTCTTGTAGACCACATGGAAAAGACTATCACTAACCCTGATGGGCAAATTGTTGGAATATCACATGGTGATTGCATTGAGGATGCCGAGTATCTTAAAAAGCTTATTAGCGAAAAGTACAACTTCAGCAAAATCATTGTTAATTGCCTTGACCCTGTTATAGGTTCTCATTCAGGACCTGGCACACTTGCGCTATTCTTCTTAGGTAGTGAGAGATAATATTAATTAATAGAGGTGTTTAGAAACTTATGTTTTTAAACACCTTTTAGACCGTCGAAAAAGTCGTTCAACCGCAAGCAAAATAGAAAATATTTATATCTTGCTTGTTCTATAAAAAATAATATATAATTATAATGGCGTAGGTTTTATCGAAAAACCTACGCCATTGCTTGCTTTCACCCTTCCCGACCTCTACCGTACCCTCGTACGCCGACGATGTCGGGAATGTCGAATTTAACTTCCTTTTTCGCAGTCTGCCAGCGTGTCTATAGGTTTATCGACACGCTGAGAGGTGTTTAAAAACATAAGTTTTTAAACACCTCTTACTTTATAATACGATATACACATTTTTAACATTCTATACTTTATTCTTCCATTTGTTTGCCTAAGAATCCCGCGGCGCTTTGGGCAAGTTTGTCTTCAACTTCGCCGATTTGATTACCCTTATCATCCATTAGAAAGATTACTGTACCAATGCTATCGCCCTCTGAAATAATAGGCCATACAACTGACGCATTGTATTTTTCCATGCCATCTACAACAGGAACAGGCTTTCCTTCGCCATTTCTTAGTACAAGAGATGTTTTTTCTTCCATAATTTTTTCAAGCTCTGAGGATATCTTTTTTTCTACGAGCTCTTTTTTTGGTACACCTGATACTGCAATTATGTTATCTTTGTCTGTAATAATTGTGCTTCTGCCACTTGTCTTATTCAATGTTTCGGCATACTGCAGAGCGAATGTCCCCAGTTCACCTATGGGAGAATATTTTTTGAAGATAACTTCCCCGTCTCTATCGGTAAATATTTCCAGTGGATCTCCCTCACGGATGCGCATTGTTCTTCTGATTTCCTTTGGGATTACTACCCTTCCGAGATCATCAATTCTTCTCACGATGCCTGTTGCTTTCATATGATAAAAACTCCTTTTTTAACATTTATATCGTTTCAAAAGTAGTATTTGTTAATCAAGAGATTTTATCCAATGAATATTTTGGGAATTTTAGGATTATTGCATTGTTTTTATTGTATTAGCTACTACTCAATGCTGAATTTCGGATATTAACAAAGGTTCAACCCCAAAGGATTGAACCTTTTTTTGTTAATTAGATTAGTGTTTCGAGAGGAGTGTATTCTAGATTTAAACTCTTTGCAACATTTATATTAGTACACTTGCCGTTGTAAATGTTAACACCATCAGCAAGACCCTTTGCAGTTTTGCAAGCTGCCTCAAGACCCATATCGGCAATCATTGCTGCAAAGCCGATTGTTGTGTTGGTAAGAGCGATTGTTGATGTTCTTGGAACTGCACCGGGCATATTTCCTACGCAGTAGTGAACAATACCCTCATCGATATATACAGGGTCATCGTGTGTTGTTGTGTGTGATGATTCGCAGCAACCACCTTGGTCAATTGCAATATCAACAATAACGGCACCCTTTTTCATAAGCTTAAGATGCTCTCTCTTAACAAGCTTTGGTGTTGATGCACCGGGGATAAGAACAGACCCGATAACAAGGTCAGCATCTGCAAGACATTTGCGAAGATTTGCTTCTGTGCTATAAAGTGTATTAAGTGATGCACCAAAAATATCATCGAGGTACGCAAGACGGTTGTGGTTTACATCAAGGAGTGTAACCTGTGCGTCCATACCAATAGCAACTTTAGCAGCGTATGTACCGGTAATGCCACCACCGATTATTACTACATGACCTCTTTCAACTCCCGGAACACCGCCAAGAAGAAGTCCTCTGCCCCCAAAGTTTCTTTCAAGGTACTTAGCGCCTTCCTGAATACTGAGTCTGCCTGCGATCTGGCTCATTGGACGAAGGCAAGGAAGATTTCCCTCTGCATCGGTGATAGTTTCGTATGCAACTGCCTTTACTTTTTTGCTAATAAGAACTTCTGTAAGCTGTGGGTTTGGAGCAAGATGAAGGTAGGTATAGAGTATTTGTTCTTCTTTCAAAAGATTATATTCACACTCTTCAGGCTCTTTTACTTTGACAATCATATCAGCGGTGTCCCAGACCTCTTTAGCATCCTGTATGATCCTAGCACCTGCAACAATATATTCGTCATCACTAAAGCCTGCACCACCGCCCGCATGCGTTTCAATAAGCAACTGATTACCCTTATTCACAAGGGTCGAAACATTGTCTGGGGTAAGCCCTACACGAAACTCATTATTCTTAAGTTCTTTTGTTACACCTATAATCATTCGTATCTCTCCTTTTTTGCAATTATAGAACATTAATAAGTAGTTTATCATATAACATATATGCTTTGCAAGCAGTTAAGGGGAATTTTAGAAATAACACGAAAAATGCAGATGTATGTTATAAATATATTTCATTTTCGACTCGATTATTGACATATAGACAAGAAATGATTATAATGTCATAAGGGAGTGTGTGTAAATATGGACAACAAATTGATCATAGCTATTACAAGAGAAAAAGGCGCTGGTGGAGTGAAAATTGCCCATGCAGTAGCTAAAATTCTTGATATCCCAATGTTTAGTAAGGAAAGCTTTTTGGTAAAAACAGAAGGTAGCGAGCGTAGAACCCTAATGAGCAATGAGGAGATAAAAAAAGCTATTGTAAGCAAAGCTCCATGTGTTGCCGTAGGAAGATGTGCCCACTATATAATGTCTGACCCTAACATAACATATTTCAGCGTATTCATTAAGGCTCCTAACAAAACCCGTAGAACTAACCTTAAGAGTGAGTACGATTTAGATTCACAAACCGTTGAAAAGGTTTTTGAAAATGAAAATGATATGAAAAAGCATTTTGAAAAGCATACAGGTCTTAAGTGGGGTGCTTCAAAATCATATGATTTGGTTCTTAATACAGGTAAGATGAAGCGTGACGACGCAATCGCAACAATTTGTGAGGTTGCATTAGGACTTATGAATAAACGAGCCGTAAGAAGCCATGATTAAAAAAGATTGAACGACACCGATCGTTCAATCTTTTTCTTTTTTTATACAAATAGTTCGTTTGATAGTTTTTCTTTTAGTTTGTCGATTTTGTTGAAATTCATATAAGGGATATAGTATGTTTCTAATGTGTCGTGTAAGGCTTTTGCTTCTTCAAGTATATCGATGGATTTGTTTAGCAATATGTTAAATTGTTCTCGGTTATAACGTATTGTGTCTTTGTGCTTGCTTATTACACCTGTGTCTGCATATACATCCAGGTCAATTATTTTGTCAGTGTGTTTTGAACAGTATCTTGATGGGGTTGTGAACGCAAGATTAAGTGCAGGAATTATTAGGTGCTCTATCTTGCTTTCAGGCTCGAAGGGGCAATAGTATTCCTCTACATTAAAACCTCTGACTGTTGCTGCCTCGGAGATTTTCTTTAATAGAATTTCACTGCCACATCCCCAATCCCCATGTACAGTATAAATGTTTTTTTGCGTGAGAATTGAGTCGAGATATCCCTTTACACCCTCGGGAGTGATGGCTGATGCAAACATCTTTCGTCTGCTGCCTTGCTTTTCCGAAAATGGGATCTCTGCAAACTCTGTCAGGATGGAATTGTATTCAGTTTCAATTCCGTTTGGGCTACAAGCAGAAGAATTTATTAGTTTAATATCATCATAGAAACATTTCGCTGCTCGCAGATATCTGTATACCCTTCCGTAGAGCTGGGATATATCTTTGTTACAAGCGATAATCTGTTCTTTGTTCTTTCGTATACCATTGCTATCCCAGAATTCTCCCAGATGGAGTATCTCATCTACTGCTCCGGGATATTTCGGGTCTACAATATGTGGACTTGTTCCATCTACGATGGCTATGCCTAAAGACGGGAACCCAACTCCGTCTAATGAGTGCGGGTCAGAGGAGCAGTGCATCATCTCAACAGGATAACCTCTACCGGACATATCCATAGCGATACTTCTCATAAGGGTTGACTTGCCAGTTCCCGGACCACCCTTAATGCATATAATCCTATTCGCTTCATCCTGAAGCGTTAGATAATTATAATACGAATAAAACCCATGCGGAGTATTACTACCTAAGTAAAATTCTTTAATTGTCATATCGTTTGACAACTCCTTTCGTGGTTATATTATTCATATTTTCATTATTCTGCTACTTATCGCTCTGATTTATCCTTTATATATTCTTTATGAAAGATAAAGTCGTCAAGGTCGCCCTTTTCCTTTTTCTTTCCATTATCTTTCAGTGTTTTTTTAGCTTTGTCCTTTTCTTCCATATTTACCAATCCTTTTTATAATATATACAGATATTATATGCAGGAAGGAGCAGAATATTTACACTATATCCTGGTAATGTTTGCCCCAAGTTTATTCATTTTTTCTTCAAATTTATAGTACCCTCTATCAAGATATCCTATGTTATCAATTTCTGTTTGTCCATCTGCTACAAGTCCTGCAATAACAAGTGCCGCCCCAGCTCGAAGGTCAGTGGCTCTAACACTAGCGCCTGTAAGGTGATCAATCCCCTGAATAACTGATGTCCTACCGTCTATTTTAATGTTTGCACCCATTCTTTTAAGCTCGGTAAGGTGCATAAAGCGATTTTCAAATATTGTTTCAGTTACAACGCTTGTTCCGTTTGAGATTGAGAGAAGTGTGCTGAATTGTGCTTGCATATCTGTTGGAAATCCCGGATATGGAAGGGTTTTTATGTCCGTTGCGTTTATTGGACTTTCACCGCATATTTTAATAAAAGTATCACCTTCATCAACGTTGATGCCAATTTCTCTTAATTTTGATGTTACCGGCTTTAAGTGTTGTGGAATAACATTTTTTATTAATATATTTCCCTTCGTCGCTGCTGCCCCTATCATGAATGTCCCTGCTTCAATTCGGTCAGGGATAACAAAGTGAGTACAGCCTTTTAATTTCTTAACACCCATTATCTTTATAGTGTCGGTTCCCGCCCCTGTGACCTTTCCGCCCATATTGTTAATGTATAAGGCAAGGTCGCTAATCTCTGGCTCGGTTGCAGCATTTTCAATTATTGTTTCGCCATCCGCCATACTTGCTGCCATCATTATATTTTCGGTTGCACCAACACTAGGGAAATCAAGATATATTTTATTGCCCTTAAGCTTTCTGCAGCTTAACTTAATATATCCGTGCTGTTGCTCAATATCTGCACCTAAAGCGCAAAGTCCCTTAAGGTGCAAATCAATAGGTCTAACTCCAATCTGACAACCACCTGGCATAGAGATGTTAACCTTTCCAATCTTAGCAAGAAGAGGTCCTGATATAAGGAATGATGCTCGGAGAAGCTCTACAGGTGCGAAGTTTTCCAAATCACCAGATAGATTATGGGGTTTTATGCAGATAGTGTCCTCTGATATTTGCAATTTCGCTCCCAAATGAGTTAGCATACTACACATGTTATGACTATCAACAAGCATAGGAGCATTTTTTATAACTGATTCTCCTTCTCCCATAATAGATGCCGCAAGAATGGGAAGAAGAGCGTTCTTTGAACCAGAAATCTCTACTTCCCCATTAAGTGAGCCACAAGGCATAATAATATATTTTGACATTGTATCCTCCATATTAATAATGTACTCAAATAAGTTTCTCCAATAAAAAAAGAAATATACAAAAAAGCTATGTCAAAAAAGCCTTTTAAGGATATCAAAATCGCTATTTCATAGTATAAAAAAATAAAAAAGGCTTTGCCAGAGCAAAGCCTATCAAAAACAAATATTTAATTCAAAAGCAAATCAATAATCAAAAAAAATATTTAATTTATTTCATTATACAGTCTGTGCATTTTATCACACCCGTAGTTATTCAGACAGTGCAGGAAGCCTAATAATAACTTCACTACCCTTTCCATAACTACTTGTAATATCAATTGACCCACCGTGAAGCTCGATGATTTCCTTTGCAATAGCAAGTCCAAGCCCTGTACCGCCTTTATCCCTTGAACGGGCTTTGTCAACACGATAGAATCTTTCGAAGATCCTCGGGAGGTCCTTTGCAGGAATGCCGATTCCGTTATCCTTAACCTTAACATATACTTCTTTATACATATACCCCGCAAAAACTTCAATACGACCACCATCAGGAGTGTATTTAATGGAATTTGCAATTATGTTTACCAGAACCTGTTCGATTCTGTCACGGTCAGCTAGGATTTGTGGCATATTACTTGTTGCTGAATAGGTAAGAGTATGGCTCTTTTCCTTTGCATTAATTTTGAGCCTGTTTACTACATCTTCGAGCAATTCATCCATAGAGAAGAATGTTTTCGTTTTGTTTAATGAGTCCTTATCAAGTCGTGATAGGGTAAGAAGATCCTTTACTATTCTTGTCATTCTGTCAACTTCTCTATTTATTACAGAAAGGAAATGCTTTGCCATATCTATATCCTCTGTAAGGTCGCTGTCAAGAAGCGTTTCTGCATAACCCCTGATTGTTGTAAGGGGTGTACGAAGCTCGTGGGATACATTAGCAACGAATTCACGACGCATATTTTCAACTGCCTGCGCCTCTGTAACGTCCTGAAGGACAACTACAACGCCTGCTGTTTTTTCATCTTCCTTTTTAAATGGTGCAAAATATGCCTTGAGCATCGCATGGGGTGTGGAAATATCCCTTTCGATTGTCTTGTAATGCTCGAGATAAATCAGCTCAGGGAGTGATATATCAACAGAGTTTGCATTCACAAACTTCTCAAAGGTAAGATTAGCATTCTGCTTTAGGCGGAGCATACTATATGCTGCCGGATTGATATGAATTGCCGCACCATCCTTATCAAAGGCAAGGACACCATCTGTCATATATTGAATAATCGTATCTACTTTATTTTTCTCTTTTGAAAGCTCGGTCATTGAGGTTGTAATAACCTGTGCCATATTATTAAATGTATTGGCAAGCAGACCAATCTCATCATTTTCCTTTGTATCTATTCGTGAGTCATAGTCGCCCTCTGCAAGGCGCTCTGCCCTTTTTGTAAGATTAAGAATAGGTGTGGTAATTGTACCTGAAAGCATAAAGCCAAGGAGTACTGCAATAATTATACCAAAGCCCAAAGATTGAAGTGCGATGGAAAATACAGTTCGGCTAAGGCTGTTGATTTCGCTCTTATTGTCACGAATGTAGAATATATAGTCACCTATAGGAATAGCATAGTCAAGATACTGTGAACTTTTAACAGTTGATGTACCATACTCTCCATTTAGGGCAGTGGTTATGTTATCAGTAACATCAAGTTTTTTGCCAATTTCACTTTCCGAATCGCAAGCGAGAACAGTACAAGATGAATCGAGTATATAGTATTTTCGGTTAGAATTAATCCCCAATCGTCCTGAATAGGCTACAAGCTCGGCGTTCATTCGTGCAACAGCATCCTCCGCATAGATACTGCCACTAAGGGAGCTTATAAGCTCGTCTGAAAAGGCAGTTGTCATCTGTTCGCGGAAATCCTTATGATAAAAATCGGTTATGTTAATCTGAAGGATTGTGCCAATAATCATCATGGTTGCAACAAGCAGCAATATGAATACGGATACAAGTTTCCACCGTATGCTTTTGAACTTTGGGATTTTCCACTTCTTCATAGGATGTATGTCCCCTTTAGTCAGCTGTTAGTTATTATAGCTTTTCTGCTAATATATCTGTTATTCTTTCACAGGCGTGTCCGTCACCATATGGATTGGACGCATGGCTCATCTTTTCATAATCTTCTTTATTATTAAGAAGATTATAGAACTGATTGTAGATATTCTCTTCATTTGTGCCAACAAGCTTAAGTGTCCCTGCGGTAATTCCCTCAGGACGCTCTGTTGTATCACGCATTACAAGAACAGGCTTGCCAAGAGATGGAGCCTCTTCCTGAATACCACCGCTGTCTGTAAGAATAAGATATGACCTTGCCATAATATTATGAAAATCAAGAACTTCAAGTGGGCTGATTAGTTTAACTCTGTCGTTATCTCCAAATACTTCCTTAGCAGCATTCTGCACAAGGGGGTTGAGATGTACAGGATATACAACCTTAACGTCAGGATGTTCATTAACAATTCTGTTAATTGCTCTGAACATATTATGGAGTGGCTCACCGAGATTTTCTCGGCGATGTGCTGTAAGGGTTATAAGTCTGCTGCCCTTTGCCCACTCTATAATCTCGTGATTATAATCATCCCTAACTGTTGTCTTGAGTGCGTCAATAGCTGTGTTGCCTGTTATATAGATTGTATCAGGATTTTTACCCTCAGCAATAAGGTTCTGCTGTGATTTTTCAGTTGGTGAAAAATGAAAAGCGGTAACAACACCTGTAGCCTGACGATTAAATTCTTCAGGGTATGGTGAGTTAATGTTGTATGTACGAAGGCCTGCCTCTACATGGCCAACCGGAATCTGTAAATAAAAAGCAGAAAGGGCTGTTGCAAATGTAGTTGTTGTATCTCCATGGACAAGTACAACATCAGGTTGTTCCTTTTCGAGCACAGGCTTTATCTTAAGCATAATATTTGTGGTTATATCAAAAAGAGTCTGTTTGTCTTTCATAACAGAAAGGTCATAGTCGGGAACAACTCCAAAACAGTCAAGAACCTGATCAAGCATCTGTCGATGTTGTCCTGTAACGCAGACTATTGTTTCAAATTCATCTCTCTTTTTTAGCTCTTTTACCAAAGGACACATTTTAATAGCTTCGGGTCTAGTACCGAATGAAAGCATTATCTTTTTTTTCTTCATTGTAAGGTCAACTCCTTCTACAGAAATATACCATAGAATCGACATAATGTCAATTTCAGACCGTAGAAAAAGTCGTTCAATCACAAGCAAAGAAAAAAATATCTATTGTTTGCTCTATAAATAATAATTATATAAAATTATAATGGCGTAGATTTTATCGAAAAACCGATACCATTGCTTGTTTTTGCCCTTCCCGACATCTACCGTACCCTCGTACGCCGACGATGTCGGGAATGTCAAATTTAACTTCCTTTTTCGCAGTCTGCCATCGTGTCAATATGTTTATCGACACGATGAAATCGACATAATGTCAATTTGAATTTAGGCAAAAAACAAGCTGTGACAAAACGAAAGTCTTATCACAGCTAATGAAGTTATGCGTTGATTTTCCTGATGTTAAGTAGCCTTACTATAACAGGGCTTAATACTATATTTGTGCCAAGCTCAAACAGGAAGTTAAAGCCTGCAAGACCTACCAGCATAAATGTACCTACATTTGCTCCATTTGCCCACTCTGTGACAAGCGGCATATAGAAAGCAAGACATCCTAAAAAGAATATACCGGTATTAACAATTGGACATATAATTGCAGCAGCAATAACCGCTACATATCTGTTTGTTTTATGGACAAGTTTGTATACTAATCCTGCTGCCATACCGCAGGCAATACCCTTTGCAAATACAATAAATATCGTCCCTATAGGATTAAAGGTGAAGAATGGTTCCGATGCACCACTTATCAGGACTGTAAAAGCAAAGACAAATCCAAGCCATCCGCCCATAAAGATACCACAGGTTGCTACGCCTATGATAATGGGTACTTGGACCAGTGTAAGGGCGACGGGCCCCACTTTTACAACATTGGCTATAAGCTGCAATACGATTACAAGTGCTGTAAGTATCGCCCCCAGTACCAATGTCTGGGTTGACATTCTTTGTTTCTGTGTTTTCATAAAAAAACCTCCTTGCTGTCGTTCGCTTCATAGCGATACAACGCATAATTTTTTATATTAACTCTTGTTAAGAGTAATACACAGTTAAGTTATAGGAGAATATTACCATCATAATACAAAGCCGTCAATAGTAAAAGTCACTAAAAACCCGAATATGAGTGAAAAAGACTTGATATATGGCTTTGCAAACCATGAATTGTCAGTCAAAAAAAGAGTTGATATTATTGTTGAATTATGTTACACTATTACAGCACCTTTCAAATAGGGTGTTGAAAAATGATGCATTATGTAATGGGAAAGGCAATGGGGAAAGTCATGAAAAAGAAGCAGTTTATATCCTTTGTGGATAAATATTTCAGCTCTGCAAATCAGACATATTGTCTTGTGTATCTTTATGGGCTTCGTTTCCATATGGAGGGCAAGATGATACCTGATAATGAGGCCATTGCCGAGGCTCTTCGAATCATGGACAGTGATGTCGAAAAGGCATGGAACTATTGGCGTAAAAAAGGTCTTGCAAAGAGCGAGAAAGGTATAATTCGTCTTGTAGAGATGGAGTCAGATGATAAGGAAGTAAAGAAAATACCTACCATGAAGGAAGCGGCTCAAAAGATGATTCAAGACCCTGTTTTTGCATGGTTTTGTAAGGAAACTGAGTCAAGATTTGGCGGTGAGCTATCATCCTCAGAGATATCAACTCTTCAATGGATTTATGATACAACAGGTCTTTCCAATGACGTACTCATTCTCCTTGCAGACTATACCACCATGCAGAAAAAGACCATGCGATATATGGAGAAGGTTGCTCTTGATTGGAGCAAATCAGGTATAGATACAGTGGAAAAGGCTAATCTTCGTCTTGAAAGTATAGGAAAAAAGGACGTAAAGAAAAAGTCAAAAAAGGATAAGTTCCACAATTTTGAACAACGAACAACTGATTATAGTGATATTGAAGATGAGTATTTTGAAGAAATACTAAAGGGGATGAAGTCTGATGGCTGATAATAATTTTAGCAGACATATTGTTGAAAGAGCCGAACAAGAGCTTGCAAGACGCAGAATTCAGGCTGAAGAAACCAGAGAAAAGGCAAGACAAGAAGTGTATGCCAAGGTTCCTGAGATTAAGGCAATTGATCTGGAAATCAGAACAAGTGGTATTTCTATGATTCAGGCTATGGCTAATGGCTTAAGTGACAAGAAAAAACAGGCTGAATTCAAAAATAACATAAATGAGCTTATTAAGCGTAAAAAAGAATTACTTAAAGAAAATGGTTTTCCACCAAAGATTCTTGATATTAAGTACAAATGCGCTACTTGTCGAGATACAGGCGAGCGTGACGGAGAATATTGCAAATGCAGAACTGACATCATCCGCCGATTGACTATTGAAGAATCCGGACTTAGCAGAAGCAGGTTTTACAGCTTCGATGAGTTCAACCTTGAATTTTACAGCAACGAGGTATCCGAGCGTGGTGTAAGCGCAAGACAGAATGCTACCAAGATTTTGGAGGTTTGCCTTCAATATACTCAGGGTAATCTCTTCTTCTATGGCGGAACAGGTCTTGGCAAGACATTTTTGTCCTGTTGTATAGCAGGTAAGATGCTTGAAGAGGGCAAGATTGTTTGTTACATATCTGCGCCAAAGCTTTTTTCAATACTTAATGATGAGCGATTTAGCAAGTCTCAATCAGAGGAAGTAAAAAGAAAGGTTGAGATGATTTATACAGCAGATTACCTTGTGATTGACGATTTGGGAACAGAGTTTCAATCATCATTCACAGAGTCGTGTCTGTTTGATATTCTTAATACTCGCCTTGAAGAAGGCAGAAATACAATTATTAATTCAAATATATCTCTTGATGCACTCAAGGATAACTATTCAGAGAGAATTACGTCAAGAATAGCAGGTGAATATAAATTATTACGGCTTTTTGGTGAGGATATCAGACGGGTGAAAAGAAAAACAGATAAAAAGTGTAAATAACCGTTGATATTTTCAGAGAATTGTTGTATAATATTAAAGAATGTTTTTTAGATTTCATCGAAGCTATAAGAAATTATAGCTTTGTGAGATACCATCCGTACTAGCCGGGGCGGTAGCGGTGCCCTGTACCCACAGTCCGCTGTAGTGGGGGTGAATGCCTCTTTGAGGATTTAATATTTTTTGGTCTGACTTAATTAGCAGTGTTGAGAGTCGGGTCCTGCGCAACAGAATCCCGTGAACCTCGTCAGGTGGGGAACCAAGCAGCGATAAGCGGGTCGTTTTGTGTGCTGCGGGGGTGCCGGGCTTGAGCTGTTAGTTATTTGTATCGCATCTAATGTTGATTCGAAAAGAGGCTGTGCGGTTTTTTTATTATGTAAGAATATATTACTTATAATTCGAAATGACATAGTAAGAGGGCCTTCGTAAAAATTTATGAATGCTACGAGTGTTAGTTGCCGAAGGCGACTTTGTTATATATAAAAATACTTTGTAATAGAGGTTTTTCATATGGCGTATCAGGCTTTATACCGCAAATGGCGTCCTATGACCTTCTCAGATGTGACAGGTCAAGGGCACATTGTGGACACCCTTAAAAATGAAATAATCTCGGGTAAGATTGCCCATGCATATCTGTTCTGTGGCACAAGAGGAACAGGTAAGACTTCTCTCGCCAAAATTTTCGCAAGAGCGGTCAACTGTTTAAATCTTCTTCCAAATGGTGACCCTTGCAATCAATGTGAGGTTTGCAGAGGAATAATAGACGGAACAATTATGGATGTAAACGAAATTGATGCTGCATCAAATAATGGTGTAGATAACATTCGTGATATAAGAAATGAAGTAGTATATCAGCCATCTGTTGCAAGATATCGTGTGTATATCATAGACGAGGTACATATGCTTTCAACAGCGGCTTTTAATGCTCTTTTAAAGACCTTAGAAGAGCCACCTGCACATGTTATCTTTATTTTGGCTACAACCGAGTCTCACAAGGTACCTGCAACTATCCGTTCAAGGTGTCAGCGATTTGATTTTAGGCGGATAAGTCAGGAAGATATCAGCGAGAGAATCAAGTTGATTGCACAGACAGATGGGATAAGCATCACTCCTGAAGCAATAAGTAAGATTGCTTATCTTGCAGACGGTTCAATGCGTGATTCTTTGTCAATTCTTGAGCAGTGCATTCCTATTGGCAATGTTACTCTCGAGAGTGTTGAGGAGATTGTCGGCATAGCAGGTGACGGAGCTCTTCTTACCATTGCAGAAGCAATTAATAAAGGTGATATTTCAGAAGTTATAGGCATGGTTGATACCCTCCTTACAGAGGGCAAAGAGGTTATTCGCCTTATGGAGTCCATCCTTGATGTTATGAGAAATCTTATCGTGTGCAAGTCGTCAAAGGACCCCAAAGATGTTCTTGATCTGTCGGCAGAGCGCCTTGAAAGATATATTGATGTAAGCAAGAGATTCACAGCGGAAGAGCTTATGTATTGTATTCGTGTTATGACCGATGCACTAACCTCTGCCAAGCTTGCATCCAAGCCTAAAATTCTTCTTGAAACAGCACTTCTTCGTAGCTGTAATCCTGACCTTAGTGTAGATAATGATGCAGTGCTTGCACGAGTTGCTAGGTTAGAGAAAAGTGGTGTTACAGTTCACAGTTCACCTGTAGTAACTAATACACCATCAAAAAGTGAGATTGATAAATTTGAGGATGACACATTCCCCGTTACGGAGGAAGCACCACCACCTATGGATATGGATGCTCCACCTTGGGAGAATGATATTGCCCCACAAGTTGAATCTGCCAAAGAGGTAGTTAAAGAAGAGCCAAAGGTAGAAGTGATGGCGCAGAAGCCTAAGTCTAAAGCTACAAGTAAGCCCTTAGAGTCACCTGTTGGAACTTCAGCAGACGAACTTCTTGATAAAATAGGAACAGCATCACCTGTACTTAAGCCTAGCCTTATTGGTGCACAGGGCAAAGTATCGGGAGATACCCTTGTTATATTACAGGCAAAGTCTTTTACATATGGAATGCTTTGCAAGAGCATTGAGCTTATGGAAAAGACAGTAAATATGAAGGTTTCTGTTGTGAATACAGATGAGGAATATAACTCATTTAGTGCATCAGATTCAGCTCCAGCCCCTAGTGATGGGCTTGGAGAACTCCTTGCCCAAAAGGACATTTTTGGGGACAAGATGATAATCGAATAATTTATGGTAATTATATAAATGAAAGGAATTGATTTATAATGGCAAGAGGCGGCTTCCCAATGGGAGGAAATATGAACAATATGATGAAACAGGCTCAGAAGATGCAGCAGGATATGATGAAGATGCAGCAGGAGCTTGAAGCTAAAGAAATCGAGGCATCAGCTGGTGGTGGTGCTGTAACTGTTAGAGTTACAGGGAAAAAGCAGATTACTGCTATTACTCTTTCACCTGAAGTAGTTGATCCTGACGATATTGAAATGCTTCAGGACCTTATTATGGTTGCTGTAAATGATGCTATAAATAAGATTGAAGAAGAAGCTTCTTCAAAGATGGGAAAGCTTACAGGCGGAATGAATATACCAGGACTCTTTTAATTGACAGGAGCTAAGTTAAATGGACTTTTATGCAGAGCCACTTGCAAGGCTTATTGAAAAATTTGCATCCTTGCCGGGTATCGGCGGAAAGACTGCGAAAAGACTTGCTTTTCATGTTCTTTCTTTATCCGTTGAACAGGCACAGGACTTTGCCGATACAATCGTAAATGCAAAAACAGGTATGAAATTCTGCTCTATTTGCCAGAATATGACTGATGGCGATGTGTGTGTGATTTGCGGTGATGACAGACGAGAAAAGTCTGTTGTTTGCGTTGTTGAGAATCCAGGCGATGTTATTGCTATGGAGCAGACAGGCGAATATAAAGGGTATTATCATGTTCTCCATGGAGCTATATCTCCAATGGACGGTGTGAACCCATCGGATATTAAGATTGCAGAGCTTCTTACTCGCCTTTCTGATGATACAGTCAAGGAAGTTATTATGGCGACCAATCCCAATATCGAGGGTGAGGCTACCGCTATGTATATTTCAAAGCTTATAAAACCCCTTGGGGTCAAGGTTACAAGGATTGCCCACGGTGTACCTGTTGGTGCAGACCTTGAATATGCCGATAAAGTAACTCTTACAATGGCGCTTGAAGGGCGCAGGGAGATGTAAATGGAAGAAATCAAAGAAGCAAAGGAACGAGTTGTCCTTGTTGGTGTTCATACCGGGGCGCTTAATCCGCTAGAAGATACAACTGAAGAATCAATGGAAGAACTTGCTCTCCTTGTGGAAACAGCAGGGGGCGAGGTTGTGGGCGAATTTGTCCAGAACAGACCAGGCATAGATAAGGGAACATTTGTTGGTGATGGAAAGCTTATAGAAATAAGAGATTTCTGTCAGATGAACGATGTTGATGCCCTTATTTTTGACGACGAGCTCACAGGCGCTCAGATAAGAAATATTGAGAGAGAAGTTAAGATTAAGGTAACAGATAGAAGCGCCCTTATTCTTGATATATTTGCTCAGCGTGCTCTTACTCGTGAGGGTAAGATTCAGGTTGAACTTGCGCAGCTTAAATATATGCTGCCAAGACTTACAGGATCATCAGCAAACCTTTCAAGGCTTGGTGGTGGTATTGGTACAAGAGGACCTGGTGAGACAAAGCTTGAGTCGGACAGACGACACATTAGGGGTAGAATCTTGACCCTTTCACAAAGGCTAGAAGAGGTTGTTAAGAATCGAGAAATACAACGACACGCGCGTAAGAAAGAAAACATCCCACAAATTTCAATTATTGGTTATACCAATGCGGGTAAGTCAACACTCCTCAATTATCTTACTGATGCAGGAGTGCTTGCGGAGGACAAGCTTTTTGCAACTCTTGACCCAACAGCTCGCAAGTTGACTTTAGAAGATGGCACCGAGCTAATCCTTGTGGATACAGTTGGATTTATCCGTAAGCTTCCTCATCATCTTATTAAAGCCTTTCGTTCGACCTTGGAGGAAGCGGCTTTAGCAGATGTGCTTCTCCACGTGGTTGATAGCTCATCATCTTATTGTTGTGAGCAGATTGAAGTTACAAAAAAGCTTTTAGACGAGCTTGGCGCAGGCTCAAAGCCTGTTGTCACAGTGTTTAATAAAGCAGATATTGCGGATACATCTGTGCCTATGCCACCAGTTGAAAATGCTGTGTATATTAGCGCAAAAACAGGCAAAAATGTTGATAAAATGCTTGAAATTATCAAAAAAATACTTCCTGAAACTAAGATGAATCTTAGGGTGCTTATACCTTACGACAAGGGTGCACTTCTTGCCCCAATCTATGCTAATGCGGTGGTTAAGGGCGAGGAACACACAGAAGATGGAACATTACTTGAAATAATTATAGATAAAAAACTTTTCAGCATTGTGGAGGGGTATGTGCTTTGATGTACAAGACCGTAAAAAGTGCCGCTAATGCAGAGTTTGTGGAGAAGAAATCTAGATTTATCTCCCATGTATTGCCTGTTAAGACAGAGCAAGAGGCGCTTGATTTTATTAATCAGCACAAAAGCAAATATTGGGATGCAACCCATAATGTATATGCCTATGTCCTTCGTGAGAATAACATTCAACGATACTCTGATGATGGCGAGCCATCAGGCACTGCAGGGGTTCCCGTCCTTGATGTAATTCGCAAAGAGGGTCTTTGCGATGCGGCTATAGTGGTCACAAGATACTTTGGAGGAACACTCCTTGGCGCAGGCGGACTTGTTCGTGCATATACCAAGTCTGCAAAGCTTGGTGTTGACGAGGCAGGCATTGTCACAATGAGTATGTGTGGAATCTATGAGGTGACTGTAGATTATGACCTTTTGGGTAAAGCACAGAATACTATTGCAGAGCATGGTTCAAGGATTGAAAGCTCCGAGTACAAAGAAAATGTAGTTCTTGAGGTCGTTGTATCTCAAGAAGATGGATTTAAGGAAAAGCTTATTGACGCTCTTAACGGGCGTGTTAGAATAAACAAAACAGGTGAAAAGTTCTTGCCTGTTGAAAGGTAGAAGAAGATGTTACTTTTTTCCGATAGCGAGGAAAAAACTGAAAAAATAGGCGAAGAGTTTGCCAAGGATTTACATAGAAATAGCGTTGTTGCGTTTTATGGTGATTTAGGTGCAGGAAAGACCGCTTTCATAAGAGGAATCTGTCGTCACTTCGGTATCAATAGTGTCCACAGTCCTACATTTGGTCTTGTTAATGAGTATCAGGGCGAAATCCCCATCTATCACTTTGACGCATACAGAATCGATGCAGATGGTTGGTATGACTCCGGATTTGATGAATATCTTGATGCAGGGGGTATATGCCTTATTGAGTGGTCGGAGAATGTTGAATTACCGCCATGTAATGAGGTACATATTTCAGGTAGTGGAGATATGGTTCGTGAAATTGAGATCATTAAGGAGGAGCGCAGATGAATATTTTAGCAGTTGATAGTTGCTCCATGGTTGCCACCTGCGCAGTAGTGTGTGGTGGCAAGCTTGTAAGTGAGGGATATGTGAATCATTCACGTACTCACTCACAAAAGCTCCTTCCTATGATAGATAATGTTATTAAAAGCGCAGAAATGACAGTAGCAGAAATTGACCTTTTCGTATGTACAGTAGGCCCAGGCTCCTTTACAGGACAGCGCATCGGCATATCTACTATAAAAGGTCTTGCACAGGGGCTTAATAAGCCTTGTGTTGGAGTGTCAGCTCTTGAATCAATGGCATACAACATCCCATTTACCGATGGAATCATCTGTCCTATAATGGATGCAAGAAGGGGTCAGGTCTATAATGGACTATATAAATGGGAAGATGGCAAGCTTATAATAGTTGAGGCTGACCGCGCCCTTGCCCTTGATGACCTTCTTGAAGAGCTGAAAGGTAAAAAGGTTATATTTATGGGAGATGGAGTTCCTGTATTTAAGGACAAGCTTGGTGATTTCCTTGTTGCACCGCCACACCTTTCGCAAATTCGTGGTGGCTCGGTGGCTATGCTTGGTATGGAAAAAGAGCCTGTAAGCTATGACAATCTGCTTCCGTTATATCTGCGTAAATCTCAGGCAGAACGAGAATATGATGAGAAGAATAAATAAAAATACATAATGAAAAGAGGTATTCGGTGTGGAAAGACGCGATAAAAACAACTATTATCTTGATATTGCAGAAACTGTTCTGGAAAGAGGAACCTGCCTTCGCAGAAACTTTGGTGCAATCATTGTAAAAAATGATGAGATTGTTTCAACTGGTTACACAGGAGCACCTCGTCAGCGTAAGAATTGTATCGACCTTGGATATTGCCGTAGAGAACAGCTTAACATCCCAAGAGGTCAACGCTATGAGCTTTGCAGGAGTGTCCACGCTGAGGCAAACTGTATAATCAGCGCATCAAGAAATGCTATGCTGGGCGGAACTCTTTATCTTGTCGGCAGAGATGCCCAGACAGGTGAGCTTGTTCCCAATGCATCAAGCTGTGCAATGTGTAAGAGATTGGTAATCAACGCTGGCATCGCAGAGGTTGTTATTCGTAACACTAAAGATGAATACATAGTCATCCCTGTAAGAGAGTGGATTTATAATGATGATTCGCTAGACGACACCCTCGGATATTGATTACGGCTAATAAAATAGCACAGACCGAGCAAAGCAATAGTAAATATTGTATTTATAGAGGAAAGGATTCACATCTGCGAATTCTTTTTTATTCCATTTGCTTTGCTCTTTGATCAAACCTCACCTCTCGGAGTACACTCGTACACCTTCGGGACGGGCTAAAGCCCTTTCGGTTTGACCAATTATAAAATTTGCTACAGCAAATGTCCAACTATAAGCATGAACGCAAGTGTTTGCGAAGCAAAAAGTGCGATAGTAAAGGCTTTAGCAAACTATTTCTTGTCCCTCGTGCAAATGTAAAGAATAGAAGTGAGAACCTTGCTCAAACGGGCAAGGTTCTTTTTGATTATAATAAAGCAAAAAGGAATCTGTTATACTAAACAGATTCCTCAAATGGTTTTTGACTTTAAATATCTCTTTTCCTGTTTTGCTTACCCCAATGCTTATAGACGTCAATAGCAGGTTTATCTTTTAAGGTGAAACCCCTATTTCCTACTGCTCTAGGAACCTGCTCTTCCCATTTCCACCAATATAGACCGTGCCACCAGTCTTCTTTCTCAAAGGTTTCGATTACTGTGCTTAAATAATTTACTTGTTCCTCACCTGAATATTCCGAATTAACATCAAATCCTGATGGGGAAATAGCACCGCCTACTGATGATGTACATCCACATTCACCAAAGAAGATTGGCTTTTGATAAATGCTATATAAAGTTCTGAATCGCTCCAGTTGACTTTTATAATTCTCAAGCATATTTTCCTTTGTTTCGTTTGGTTTATCTGTTGCAGGGTGATAACAACTCAGAGACAGCATATCCAAATCATAAAACCAATGGTTCTTATTTGCTAAAACATTCTCAAAGTCTATAATTCCTGTGTGGGTTGTGTGGCAAGAAGTAAGACATCCACTATAAACCTCGCGAACCGCCTTGATAACCTGTTTCCACCCATCATTTTGCTCTATGGTTCGGTCAAGCTCACTATCAAGACAGTACATTTCGCATCCTGTAGCTTCGGCAATGCGAGCATAATTAACAGCACGCTTTGTCATACTTTCAAACCAATCCTGCCAATGGGTTCTGCTTTTAGCATATGGAATGCGATATCCGTTAGGGTCATCCCAAGGGAACCATATGTTAAGTCTGCCGCCGCCATCCAGGGTTTCAAGCATAGGGCGTAGCTGCACCTTCAAACCAAGACTATGCAGATAGTCTATCATTTCTGCAACTTCAATATCATTTGGAGTTCCTTCGAAGTCTTTAAATTGGGTAGTTGAATAAAAATACTCCTGAAATACCGTAACAACAAGCACTACCCAATCCGCGCCTGATTCTGCTATTGCCTTAGCTTCTTGTTTTGCTTCGTCGCTACTGAACCAGCCATTCTTTGCACGGAATCCAAAAGTAACGCCTAGTTGCCATTTGCTAAAATTATTATTCATAAGTGCTCATCTCCCAAGTGTAATTATCTTAAATTATATACGGACTTGATTGTGATTTCTTCAATAAGTTCATCTGCTGATTTATCTGTTTCTGCTCTAATAATAATTGGCTCTTTTGATGCGATGTCAAAGTAGTTATCCGAGAAGATAAGGTCTGTTTCATTAAAGTCAATCTCAACACCCTTTGCATAAGTGTCGGAAGTAATGCTGAAAATAACCTCATTGCCCTTATTTTTTGCGGTAACCTTGATATCAGGCTTATGGAAGCCAAAAGATTTTGGCTTTGTAAAGAGGAGGGTTTGCTTTGAAACCTCATTATCATTTTCATCATAGTATGTTGCAACGACATATCTGTCTTCTTCAAAGCCCCCCAGATATTCTTCAAGCTCTTCCATAACTATATCCTTTGACGCCATCTTCTTGATGCTGAACTGCGTTGTGTTTGTATAGTAAACATTAAAGTATATATCCTTAACTTCAACAGTTACCTTACCTGATTTAGGCGTAAGAGTTTCATTGGAAATGTTGACAGAAACATCTTTACCCTCTTCGTGAATTGACATAAGTACAGGTGCAAAGAATCTTCTTGCAGAATAGTGAAGAGCCTTCCATCTTCCATACCAGTCAACCGATGCCCATGATGCCACAGGCCAGCAATCATTAAACTGCCAATATATACCGCCCATACATCTGCCTCGGAATCTGCGGAAGTGTTCAATAGCATATTTCATAGCATCTGCCTGAAGAAGCTGTGATGCATATACAAGGTCTTCAAATCCTTTTATATAAAGGTAGTTTGCAGCACAGTAGGTGAGAATCTTTCCGTTACCACTTCTGCACTTCTGATGATTTTCCATAATCTTTGAGAAGATGTTCTTCTGGTCATCAGGACAGAAGGAGTTGATGGTCTTAATATTAGGGAACGACTCAAATCCAAATTCTGAACAGAAGCGGAAGAAGTGATTGCGATATTCTTCAAATGGTGCGTTTCCGTGCCATACTGTCCAATAGTGTACGTCACCACGGTTATCATCATTAGGATTAACAAATCCGCCACCTGATGATGGTGATGATGGCCAATAGAAGGTTTGAGGTGCATATTTTGCACTAATATCTGCAAGCAGGTTTTCATAAAGGCGGATATAATCGTCACGAACTAAGTCACTTTCGCCCATGTTGTCCCAATTCTTAACGCCTTCTTCCATCTCATTGTTGCCACAAAGAAGCCCTAGGCTTGCGTGATGTCTGATTCTCTTTACATTGTAGATAGCTTCCTCTTTGACTGTTGCTTCAAAATCATCTCTCATACGGATGCATACGCAAGCAAACATAAAGTCCTGCCATACAATAAGACCGTACTTGTCACAAAGGTCAAAGAATTCATCTTCAGGATAGTATCCACCGCCCCATACTCTGATGGAGTTATAATTTGCCTTTACGCAGTCAAGAATTCTCTTTTCTGTAAGCTCTGGAGTAACTCTTGAAAGGATATTGTCCTGTGGGATATAGTCAGCACCCATTGAGAATACCTTTTCTCCATTAACCTTAAAGCAGAATTCGTTGCCCCACTTGTCAGCATCCTGACTTATTGTAAGTGTGCGAAGACCAATAGTCTTTGTCATCTCGTCAACCTTTTCCCCCTTTATGTAAAGCTCAAACTTTACATCATAAAGGTTCTGCTCGCCAAGACCATTAGGCCACCAAAGTTTAGGGTTATCAATAACAATTTTGCACTCGTTATACTTTGTTTCAACTGTCTGTCCGTCAACTGATACCTTGCAGACAGCATCTTTATCACTACCCTTAAGCTCAAGTTTAATATCCAGAGTAACTCTGCCCTCATCATGGCTTTGGAGGATTAATGCGTTTTCAAGGATAGCTCCGTCAAAGGCAAGAAACTCCACATCCTTCCAAATACCCATATCAGGAAGCATTGGACCCCAGTCCCATCCAAACATATATGATGCCTTTCTTATGTGGGATGTACCTGACATTGACTCGGACGGATTCCATAAATGATGCTTATGCTGCATTTCGGCTATGTACTTACTGGGAGAACGGATATAAACACAAATGGTGTTATCGCCCTCAATAAGATATGGCTTAATATCAAATTCGTACCTTCTGTGCATATTATCTGTCTTTGCAATGCGTCTGTCACCAATGTAAATATCACAAAGAGTGTCAAGCCCATTGAAGCGGAGGATAATATTTTCCTTGTTTAAAATATCCTTTGTAATGCTAAGGGTTGTATAGAACTGGCAATCCCTCTCACTCATAGGATTAGCCTTCCATTCATTCATACCATAGAAAGGGTCCTCCATAAGATTGTTATCTAGCATAATTGAGTAAAGTGAACAAGGAACGCTGCACTCTATTCCTTTTTTGTCTTCGTAGCTAAAAAACCAGTTGTTAATCTTCAATCCCATCACCTCAAAATGTGAAAAATAGTTTAAGGGAAGTATACCATATAAAACAGGAAAATTCAACGAAATAAAATAATTATTGACAAATATTTCTTGTTATGATATATTAATTAATGTTTAAAGGTGATGACCGAGAACAAGTAGAAATAAGTGCAACTAGACTTTTATAGTCAAGAGAACTGCCGGGTGGTGCGAGGCAGATGAGGGAACTTGTTTTGAATACATCTCGTGAGCTGCGCACCGAAAGGTCTTTTTGACCAAGTAGGCTGCGACGGGGGTGCCCGTAATAGCACCGGAGTATCTTACTTATGTCGGTAATGTACTCGTTGAGGTCGTTGTCGTGAGGCAATGATGAACTGAGGTGGTATCACGGGAAAACTTCTCGTCCTCTGATTTTATCAGGGGACGATTTTTTATTGCCATTTACATCCCTTGATTATGACAAATATACCTAAAAAGGAGTGATTTAAAAAAATGGCTATTAAACTTATTATATTAGTGGTGTTCTTTGCGGTAACGATTGGCGTAGGCCTCTATTGTCGCAAGCACGCAACGGATGTTAAAGGCTTTGTACTTGGTGGTAGAAGTGTAGGCCCTTGGCTTACTGCTTTTGCTTATGGAACATCTTATTTTTCCGCAGTAATCTTTGTCGGTTACGCAGGGCAGTTCGGTTGGAAGTTTGGTGTAGCAGCAACATGGATTGGTGTTGGTAATGCTTTTATCGGCTCTCTTCTTGCGTGGCTTGTTCTTGGTAGAAGAACCCGCCTTATGTCACAAAAGCTAGATACATCCACAATGCCTGAGTTCTTTGGTGAGAGATTCCAGAGCAGAGCGCTTAAAATCGGTGCATCACTTATCGTGTTTGTCTTCCTTATTCCATATACAGCGTCACTCTATAATGGACTATCAAGACTTTTTGAGATGGCGTTCCCAGTTGATTATGGTACTTGTGTAATCATTATGGCTGTTCTTACCGGTATATACGTAATAGCAGGCGGATATATGGCTACAGCAATTAATGACTTTATTCAGGGTATAATTATGCTTGTGGGCATCGCTGCCGTTATTGCAGCTGTCCTAACACAGAATGGCGGATTTTTGGCATCCCTTGATGCTCTTTCAAATGTTGAATCAGCAGTTCCGGGAGAATTCAGTTCGTTATTTGGACCTGCTCCGCTTGATCTTCTATTTGTTGTTGTTCTTACATCTCTTGGTACTTGGGGTCTGCCTCAGATGGTGCAGAAGTTTTATGCAATCAAGAGTGATAAGGATATTAGTAAAGGTACGATTATTTCTACAGTATTTGCAATTGTCATAGCAGGTGGATGCTACTTCCTTGGTGGCTTCGGCAGATTATTCTCCGATTCACTTAATGTTGTGAATGGTGTTCCTGCAGGTGGCTTTGATTCGATTGTTCCAACAATGCTTTCCGGACTTTCTGACCTACTTATCGGCATTGTTATTATCCTTGTGCTTTCTGCATCTATGTCAACACTTTCATCACTTGTGCTTGCATCAAGCTCAACTCTTACAATAGACCTTATCAAGGATAATATTATCAAGAATATGTCCCAGAAAAAACAGGTTTTTGTTATGAGAATATTTGTAGTAGTGTTTATCGCAATTTCAGCAATTATAGCTCTTAATAAAGATAAACTTGGCTTTATTGCAGATATGATGGGTATCTCTTGGGGTGCTCTTGCCGGTTCATTCCTTGCTCCGTTCCTATTCAGTCTTTACACAAAGAAGATCTCAAAGGCATCTGTTTGGGCTTGCTTTATCTTTGGTAGTGGTCTTATGATTGCCAATATGGTAGCAAGAGATATGTTCCCTGCGATTATGCAGTCGCCTATCAATAGTGGTGCTATTGCAATGCTTGGTGGATTTATAATTGTTCCTATTGTAAGTCTTATTACAAAGAAACCTGATAAGAAGCTTCTAGAAGCTGCATTTTCTTGCTATAACGAGGATTTAAACGTTAAGTAAAAAGTTCTCTTGAAAAATCTTTATAGAAAAGTAAAAAGAGCCGATTCATCGAATCGGCTCTCTTACATAAGGGATGGAATGAAAAAGATTATTAGCAACTTGTGCAAACACAGTATAACAAATATCAACACTTTACGCAAGATTAAAATTTGGTAAAAACGCAATAAAACTGTGTGCCAAAATTGTGCATAATGCACAAGGGACCGCTTTAAATAAAAAATAGTGCAACTTTATTTGGTCAAATTACAATAATATTACGTGCGAAAAGCGACAAAATATACAAAAGCAGTCTGATGATTATAATTTTGGAAATTAACCCATTTATAGGTTAATATGATTTTGACAAATATGTGTATTTATGTTATTATACAAATAATAATAGTAAGGAAGGCGAGTTGAAATGGGAATTTATGAAGAACTTCAAGCAAGAGGCTTGATTGCACAGGTTACAAATGAACCGGAGATAAGAGAACTTATAAATAATGGTGGTGCGAAATTTTATATTGGCTTTGACCCGACTGCTGATTCACTTCATGTAGGTCACTTTATGGCGCTTTGCCTTATGAAAAGACTCCAGATGGCAGGCAACAAGCCTGTTGTGCTTATAGGTGGCGGTACAGGTTATGTAGGAGACCCATCAGGCAGATCAGATATGCGTTCGATGATGACTCCTGAAATAATCCAGCATAACTGCGATTGTTTTAAGAAGCAAATGGAAAAGTTTATTGAATTTGGTGAGGACAAGGCCATCATGGTTAATAATGCTGATTGGCTCCTTGAACTTAAGTATATTGAGCTTTTAAGAGATGTAGGTTCTTGCTTCTCTGTTAATAATATGCTTCGTGCAGAATGCTATAAGCAGAGAATGGAAAAGGGTCTTTCGTTCCTTGAATTCAACTATATGATTATGCAGTCTTATGACTTCTATTACCTTAGTGAAAACTATGGCTGTAATATGCAGTTTGGTGGCGATGACCAGTGGAGTAATATGCTATTTGGTGCTGACCTTATCCGTCGTAAGACTGGCAAAGATGCATATGCAATGACAATCACCCTTCTTATGAACAGTGAGGGAAAGAAGATGGGTAAAACTGCCAATGGTGCAGTTTGGCTTGACCCTAACAAGACAACTCCATTTGAATTCTATCAGTATTGGCGCAACGTTGATGACAGAGATGTTATCAAGGTTATCAAGATGCTTACATTTATTCCTCTTGAGGAAGTTGCCGAGATGGAAAAGTGGGAAGGTAGCCAGCTTAACGAAGCAAAGAGAATCCTTGCTTATCAGCTTACAAAGATGGTTCATGGCGAAGAAGAAGCAAATAAGGCAAACGAAGCTGCCCTTGCACTTTTCACACAGGGCGCATCAAGTGAGAATATGCCTTCAACAGAGATTCCTGCTGCAGAATTTGAGCAGGGTATCAATGTTAAGGACCTCCTTATGAAAACAGCCCTTGTTCCATCAAAGGGAGAAGGCAGAAGACTTATTCAGCAGGGCGGTCTTGTAATCAATGATGAAAAGGTTACAGACATCGCAAAAATGCTTACAACAGATGATTTT
>JAQVYH010000003.1:0-15820 GCA_029004515.1 Eubacteriales bacterium
TTTCTTTTTCATATTCTTGGATATGTCTGTATTCTCGTGGCATAAAAAATCCCCCTATGGTAGTTTCTTTTATTCTACCATAAGGGGTCTGTTTTTTCTATTGTCCGTTTTTACTGGACTTGTTCAAGGTATTGCTCTTTTTTATATTTAGGGAAAAGGGATTTGAACCTTAAGAAGGCAAGGCTCGTTATATAATATGAAATGAAATAATTGGCATATTTATAAACGATTTAGCTTTGTAAAATGGTCAAATTTGTCACATTTTGTCACATTTTGTCTAATTATGGCGAATCTATTTACATAAAGCTATTTGGGGTGTATAATGAGCGGGTACCTTGTGCTAAACTAACAATATAAAACTTTACATTCATGGACAATAGATTTGCACCCTGAATGTAACAGAAGGAGCGATCTATTAATGAAGAAGTTTATGTGCGTTGTATTATCATTGCTATTGCTGGTGTCGGCGGTTCCAACTCTCACCCTTGCAGAAGGGGTAGCTCCAGAAACATATTCTGTTTTTCTAGATTATTATGAGGATGTTGTATCAATATACTCCGATGCTGATTTGGGGGATGCGCTGATTATCATATCTGCATATAACGGAAATCAGCTTGTAGATATAGAATTAATTCCCTACATTATCTACAGAGGTGAGGATACCGTAAGACCTTCATACTTCTCTCCTGAAAGAGGTAACACAGTAAAGGTGTCTGTATGGGACAGTGCTGAAAATATGAATGAATTATGTGATCCATACGCCACAACATACACCAGAACACATTTAGACTCCAACTATGCTGTAATCGTTGCCGCAGGTATGGTCGGCGGTGCTAATTTTGGTTACCAGGTTAAGATGTTCACAGATAAAGGTGTTATGGAAATTAGGTACCTTGCCGACAAATTAAAGATGCCTTCATACACAACACAGCAAGTTATCGTTACAAAGACAGACGAAGAAGCATACGCTATAATTTCAGCAATGGAATGTCCAATCGTTGTTTCCTACAAACTTAACACAGCTGGCGAAATTACAACACTTGCACTCCCTTCAGAAGCTCCATTCACAGACCTTAATGCCGCTATGAGCTCAGCTCTTATTAAGAATGCTGAAGATGAATTTGTAGAAGTTAAGGGCGAAGACAGAGAAACTAAGTCTGTTATGGTTGGTTCAACAACCTTCTTAATGGATGATGCTACAAAGTTCATCGTTCTTGATGCAGCTGCTGTGGCTAGCAATACAATAACAGTTGATGATTTTGCAATCTACTCAGCTGAAGACTTTACACAGGATCAGTCATTTGAAAATGTAGTAGTATACGATTCTGATGAAGATAGATATGCTTCTCTTATCTTCTCAATCGATGAAGATATTGCTCTTGACTCTGACGACCTTGGTCTTGTTATGACAAAGACAGTTACATCTCTTAACAACGCTGAAGGCGATAGCACACACAGAATCGCTGGTAACAATGCTCAGGGTGCTGTAACATATGTTGCAGATCCAGATGCTTTAAGCAGCTACACACAGCCAAAAGCTGGTGAATTATTCATCCCAGTTTCATTCACAGCTGATGATGAAATTAACAAGAACATTCTTGTAACAGAAATCACTTACGCAGATAGCGAAATTGCAAAAATTGCCCTTACAGAAGAGTTTAAGAACAGATTCTTAAATGCTAAACATAATTCATATGAAAATTACTACTTCGGTAAGGTTAACTACAAGAAGGGTAGCATAATCTACTTTACAAATGAACTCGTGAAGAAAGATGGCGGATTCCTCGCTCCAGATTATGATTCAGCAATTATCGTAAGCAGCACAACTCAGGTTATGGTATATGACCAGACTAAGGCTTCTAAGTATAGAGTATCGATTGAATCACCAAGCTACATGAGCTTCTTAACAAAAATAGTTGATGGAGAATACCCAATCTCTGACGATAGGGTTAAGTCATACTATGTACTGGCTAGAGAATACAATGGTGTAATCGTTGATCTAGTTTACTATGTATTCGCAGATGAAAATCTTGCATTTGAACCAGTAAAGACAGCTTCTCTTCCTGCAGTAATTGTAGAAGCAACAGAGCCAACAGTACAAACCACTGAATAAGAAAACAAATACCTCCTGTGGTGAAATTGAACAAATCCAGTAAAAACGGACAATAGAAAAAACACCCCCTTTATGGTAGAATAAAATAACTACTGTAAAGGGGTTTTTTTATATAATCAGGCACAAAAAAAAGAAGTGACCCTCAACCGTAGTTTTTTAAGCTACAATTAAGGGTCACTTCTGTTCGTTGTTGATATCTAACATCCTTGGTTAACCTCTCTTTCACTATCTACCTTCTGCTCTTAATCCAACATCAATCAATCTATTTTCCACTATTTTCTCTAATGAGAACACTTTATTGTTTGTTTTCTGCAAAAGGCGAATTGTCAACGACTTTTATTATGAAAGTTTGCTCTGCGGTTTGAACAGTATATCCATATTAAAAAATCTATGTTATACGTTTTATACACCGTCGTGTCTTACTAATTGCCTCACATTCTCGATTTTTTTAGTTTCTTCTGTTCCTACCGTTTTCAATTATCTTTCATCTTCTAAAAAGTCTTTAGTTACTTTGCCATTGGAATCTACCTCCCTTTCTTGACTTCATTCTAGCATAACAAAATCCCCATTTCTATTGGCAAAATACAAAAATTTCGATTCTCGTTTTTGTTCAAAACGACGTTTTTTTCTTTTTGTAACATTTATTTGTTTACAAGTGCTCTTTTGTGTGATATACTAAAATAGTTGGGGCTTGAAAAAGAACTATATATTAAGGGCATACTAGAATTTATCATTCCGGTATGTCCTTTTTTACGTCAGCTTTATCATATACAAAGAGTCATAAAAAAGCGTTCCGGCGCGTAGCGCTTTCCGGAACGCATCTTCTCGCCCCGCGAGGGTAAGCGTAGGCGGATTTACTCCGCCGTAGCGTGAAATTGCGCAGCTATCACGCAATTTCCTATAAATTAAGAAAAGGCGAATGCTGTAAGCAAACGCCTTTAAATGCTTATTTAACTCAATTGTTAGTTCGGATTATAAAATATCAAAATAGACTATTTATTGTATCCGCATTTAGGACAAACGCCATTTGCTCTTAATGAGATACCACATAATGGGCAACGATCTATAGAATTCTTTTGTGGCTCGTATTCCTCTGTGGCACCATTCACTCCACTTGTAAATGTGATTTTCGCAATGTTTAGTTTATCTTTTAGTAAGCCGTAAACGATCTTGATCATACCCTCAACGGTCATTGTTTCTTTCGTAACAACTAAACGGCATTCAGGATATGCTGTTGCAAGGTCCGTTTTAAATGCCGGGCCTTTTTGCTTGTTGGTTGGTGCACCGTCCTTGATTCCCTGTGCTTCATAAACGCCGAGAATTGCCGGAAGCAATGGGTCATCTTCCCTTAAAATCAGTGCATGGTCAAAGTTTTGTAATACTTCCCAAGCAGTTTTCTGGATTTCATTACAAGGGAATACCATATTAACGCCCATATTGACAGTATCTTCTACTTCAATTGTCAAGACTCCGGTATGTCCGTGCAAATACTGTGCCTCGCCCTTGAACCCATAAAATCTGTGTGCATACTGTAGATCGAATGTAGTAAAACTCCTCATAATCATTCTCCTCTTTATATTTATTTACGGAATTTTTTTGCTTCCGTATAAGCACATAGTTTAAGATGATGGGTTGCCAATACTCCTAGTGTCACAAATCAATCGTCTAGCATTCAAGGCAAAACTTATAATAATATAGTTACCTATACGCCCAAGGTCCGTAATCATCCATAAAACATTCAATGCATATCAGTATAAACTATCTCAATGATATTATATTTCAATAGGGATATTATGTCAAGTACATGTTTTCGTAGTCGGATTTATATAGCGTAGCGCCTATGTATAACTCTTCAATATAGCTATATCTTTAACATGGATAAGTCAACAATAAAAAAGTCGGATAGAGGTGTTCCTCTTATCCGACTTTTTATTATTCACATGCTTTTTTAATAACCTCAATAGCCCTTTCAAGTAATTCCATAGGGATATTAAGCGGTGGAAGTAAACGGACTTTAGTCTTGGCTTTGAGCACAAGAACGCCATTTGACATACACTCATTTATAACTAGAGAGGCATCCTTTTCTGTTTCAATACCTATCATAAGTCCCATACCGCTTACGCTCTTTACTCCCTTTGCCCCTGAGAGGGACTTGAAAATATAATCTGACTTTGCCTTAACCTCGGCAAGGAGCTTATCATCAATCCTCGAAACAACCGATATAGCACCCGCGCACGTGGCAGGATTGCCCCCAAAGGTTGAACCATGATCACCATATTTTAGGACATTTTCAGTCTTATCAAACATCATACACGCACCGATAGGAAGTCCACCACCAAGACCTTTTGCAGTAGTTACAATGTCAGGCTGTATGCCATAGTGCATATATGCATACATCTCACCGCAGCGACCGTTGCCTGTCTGAACCTCATCACAGATCAGGAGAATATCTTCCTCTTTTGCAAGGCTATAAAGCCCCTTTGCAAAGTCATCCTCCAAGGTAAGAACTCCGCCCTCACCAAGGACACACTCAAACATAATCGCCGCAACCTTGTTGCTTTTCACAAGGTTCTTTACGGATTCAATATTATTAGCCTCGGCATAAATAAATCCATCTGTGAGTGGCAGAAAATCATTATGAAAGACATCCTGACCAGTAGCCGCAAGAGTTGTGATTGTTCTTCCGTGAAAGCTGTTTTTCAGGGTGATAATTTTATATGTATCCTCGCCCTTTTTTTCTTTGGCATACTTTCTTGCAATCTTTATAGCGCATTCATTTGCCTCTGCACCAGAATTACCAAAGAACACCTTTTTAGCACCTGTTTTCTCGCACAAGAGCTTTGCAAGCTGTGTGCAAGGTTGTGTATAATAAAGGTTGGATGTGTGCTGAAGCTTGCCCAATTGGCTCGCGACCGCCTCTACCCATAAAGGGTCACAAGCACCAAATATGTTTACGGCAATTCCGCTTCCTAAATCTATATACTCCTTACCCTCCACATCATACATAAAGCTACCTTTTCCCTCGATAATCTCCACAGGGAAACGGGAATAAGTATGGGAAATATATTGTTCATCTAAAATCTTTGTATCAATCATAGTCTACGCTTCCTTTTTAGTCCATATTTTCCTTACACTTAACTACCATCGTTCCTGCACCCTCGTCAGTAAGTGTTTCGATAAGTATAGCATGAGGAACTCGCCCGTCCAAAATAATAACCTTGGATACACCTAGATTAATTGCATCAATACAGCACTCTACCTTGGGAATCATACCACCTGAAATCACACCGCTTTCAAAAAGTCCCTTTGCCTGCTCGATATCCATACAAGGAATCAGAGAGTCCGGGTCGTCCTTATCCATCATAACTCCCTCGATATCCGTCATAGATATAAGTCTTTCTGCCTTTAGGGCTCCTGCAATATATGATGCGGCAGTATCAGCATTTACATTGTATGAATTACCCTCACTATCACAACCAACCGTTGAAACAACAGGGATATAATCCTTTTCAAGAAGGTCTGTGATAGGCTCAACATTGACCTTTGTTATCTTTCCTACAAAGCCAAGCCTTTCATCCTTGATTTCAGCAGAAATCATCCTACCATCCATACCAGAGATACCCATAGCCTTACCTCCATGCTTTTCTAGCAGGTTGACCAGAGTTTTATTAATTTTGCCGGCAAGAACCATCTGCACAATATCGGCAGTTTCCTTGTCAGTAACACGAAGTCCATCAACAAAATTGGTTTCCTTACCAATCTTCTTGAGCATATCGGTAATTTCAGGACCGCCACCATGCACAAGAACAACCTTAACACCAATAAGGGAAAGAAGTACAATATCCTCCATAACCTGCTCTTTAAGCTCTTCATTAATCATTGCATTGCCGCCGTATTTAATAACTACTATTTTATTATAATACTTCTTTATATACGGAAGTGCCTGCGTAAGAACCTGTGCACGCTGTGCGTTTGTAATCTTTAAAGACATAATTATCAACCTTTCATCTCTGATACTAACATAAAATAGAATAATTCTATACTACTAAGTAGAATGTAATGCAAGTGGTGCAGTTTGTTAGAATGAATCAAGTACGGTAGTCGCCATTTATCTTAACATAGTCATATGTAAGGTCACATCCCCAAGCGGTTGCATCTCCATTACCGTCACCCAGAGTAATAATAATATCAATCTCCCTTTCAAGGAGAATTTCTTTCGCTTTTTCTTCAGAAAAATCAACGCCTGCACCATTTTCACAAACTATGATTTTTCCTTTGTTTGATGAGAAATAAACCGCTACTTTACTTACATCAACCTCTACACCCGAATATCCGATAGCGCAAAGAACTCTGCCCCAGTTGGCATCTGCACCAAACATTGCAGCTTTAGTAAGAGATGAGCAGACAACGCTTTTAGCAATAGCTTTTGCTGCCTTATTATCTTTAGCACCGCTGACAGTACACTCAAGAAGCTTGGTTGCACCCTCTCCGTCACCTGCAATCATACGACAAAGGTGCATATTTACAGTATTAAGAGCTTTCATAAAGGTATCAAAGGCGGGACCATCACTGGTAATTTCATTGTTTCCTGCCATACCGTTGGCAAGAACTGTTACCATATCATTTGTAGATGTATCGCCATCAACACTTACCATATTAAAGGTACTTTCAATATCTGTTTTAAGTGCTTTTGAGAGCATCTTTGATGAAATGGCACAATCAGTTGTTATGAAAACAAGCATTGTCGCCATATTTGGATGAATCATTCCTGATCCTTTAGCAATTCCGCCGATTTTGCATTCAACACCATCAATGTCAAATGAAACGGCAATCTCCTTGGGTATTGTATCGGTTGTAAGGATTCCCTCTGATGCCTCAACGCTACTTTTGGATAGCCCCTGAACAAGATAAGGGATTCCATCGGCAATCGGCTTAATTTCCAGAGGTTGACCGATAACGCCTGTTGATGCAACAACCACATCCTGTGCATCGATTTTCAGAGATCGTGCAACAAGAGAACTCATCTCTTCAGCGATTTGGGTACCGTTGGCATTGCAGGTATTGGCATTACCACTATTACAAATAATAGCCTGTGCATATCCGTTGGCGAGGTGCTGTTTTGTTACAACAAGGGGAGCACCCTTTACAAGATTAGTTGTATATACAGCCGCAGCAGTTGCTCTCTTCTCGCTATATATAAGAGACAGGTCTTTTTTTTCTCTATTTTTGCGTATTCCGCAATGAACGCCATTGGCTGTAAAACCTTTTGCGGTGCAAACGCTACCATCTATTATCTTTATATCTGTCATATCAAGGACCTTCTTTCTATATATCAAAGTGTTAATCCCAATTTTTTATCCTTACCGAGGGCAATATTCATACACTCAATGGCTGCGCCCGAGGCACCCTTGCCAAGGTTGTCATATCTCGCAACAAGAAGGATTCTGTCTTCATTGCCAAATACCTCAACCTCCATGGAGTCAAGAGTGGCTCTTTTGCCTGCAGAGAGGAAACCACCTTCGTCATCACTTTGAACATATTTGACGATATCGCCAGTGTATTTATCTAGATAGATTTTCTTTATATCCTCAATTCCCCCATATTCAAGATTCTCTTTAAACAAGGGAACTGTAACCTCCATACCGCTATAAAAGTCAGCTACTATCGGGCAAAAAATAGGTAAGCTATTAATTCCTGAAATCTTAACCATCTCATTAAGATGCTTGTGATTTTGCAAAAGTCCATATTGTCTTGGTGCTTTAAAAAGAGGGTTAACATCATCTGATTCATACTCACTAATCATCTTTTTGCCACCGCCACTATATCCTGTAATGGAATGGCAAGTGAGTTTTATATCAGCCGAAATGATTCCCTTCTCAATAAGCGGATATACAAGAGCAATAAAGCCTCCGGCATGACAGCCCGGCACAGCGATTCTGTTGTATGTTTTGATTTTATCTTCAAAATCAGGAGAAAGCTCTGGGAATCCATAGGCAAACTCAGGTGAAGTTCTGTGAGCAGTTGATGTATCAATCACCTTAACCCTTGGATTATCCACCATAGCAACTGCCTCACGAGCAGCATCATCAGGCAAGCAGAGAAAGGCAACATCACAGCTATTTAGCGCCTGCTTTCTGGCCTGAGGGTCTTTCCTAAGCTCCTCACTAAGGGCTATAAGCTCGATATCTTCTCTTATAGAAAGGCGGTCATAAATTCTAAGACCTGTTGTTCCTGCCTTTCCATCTATAAATACTTTCGTCTTTTCCATAATAAAATGCCACTCCTATTAATATTATACGCATAATTATACTGCTATGCGTATAAAAATGCAAGCGTTTTATAAAAATAAATTATTTTTATGCACATTTATATATTCCTTGTGATATATTATACATTTTTGTATAAATTTTCCATTAATAACTGAAATACTAGACGAAATTGGTCGTTTTGGCAATATGTTATGCTGCATGAATAAGGAAAGCGGTGAGATGTCCGCGAAGGAGAAATACTCCCGAAAAAATCAATAAGCCTTAGGAATGTATGCAGATAACTCTGAAAAATCTCGCATCGATTATCTAATATGCAAAATGCAAGGAATAATTATTTGTAACAAAAAAGGGTGTCTAAAAACCTTCGTTTTTTAGACACCCAATATTAATTCTTTATTTGTACTGCTGGACAAATGCCTTTATAACTGCTGTTGAGTTCTTAGCTGCAAGCTTACAGAATTCAGGATAGTCCATATGGGAATCATCATCCGCACCATCTGATATAGAGCGAACCACGCAGCATGGCAGCTTATTAACATAGCACACATGACTAATGCTGGCGCCCTCCATCTCACAGGCAATGCCATCAAATGTATCGACAATCATCTGTTTCTTGTCTGCACTATTTACAAACTGGTCACCAGATGCGATAACACCTTGAACACAATTGATCCCGAGTTCCTCTACAGCCTTAACAATAGACTCTCTTGTCTTATCATCTGTAGGGATGTTCACAATATTTATTCCTGACAAAAGACCGAGGGGATCGCCAAGCGGAGATGTATCCATATCGTGCTGAACAACTGATGTCGAAACAGCAATATCGCCAATCTTGAGCTTGGGCGAAAGACCGCCCGCAACACCTGTGTTAATAATAACATCAGGATTATAAGTTAAAATCATTGCCTCAGCACATATAGCGGCAAAAACCTTACCTATACCACATTCAGCAACAACAATGTCCTTACCATAAAGCTTTCCGCTGATAAAAAGGATTCCGCTGATAATCCGCTCCTTCTTATCCTCCATAACCGCCTGAATAGCTTCTACCTCTATCTTCATTGCACCTATTATGCCGATATCTACTTTGTTCATAGAAAAAATCCCCTCATTCGTATTTAAAGTCCCAATCCTTTGACTCTAAAACTTCAAGATATTTCTTGCATTCTTCCTTTGCAGAGGAAATCTCAAGGCTTCTGTAGTTGCCACACTCCACAGCAGATGCACCAAACACCTCGCCCTGATGACTGATTATCTTTTTAAGTACCTCTTTAGTTGCCTCAAGCACCTTTTGGGGAGTTTCCTTTGCAACCAAGAGATAAAAACCTGTCTGACAACCCATAGGTCCGAAGTAAATAACATTATCACTGATATCTGAATTCCTAACATAGGTTGCAAACATATGCTCGGTTGTATGCATAGTTGCATTGTCCATATAATCCCCTGAATTTGGCATTCTTGTACGGAGGTCATAGGTAACAATATCCCCATCTGTTCGGGAAATATATATTCCTCTATCAAGCATGTTGTGGTCAACCTTAAAGCTTTCGATTTTATTCATACTCTATTTCACAGCCTTTCTATTTGCGCTGTTTATACAGTTTCAACCTTAATAATATTAGTTTTTCCCTGTGCCTTGCCACCTGTCATAACAATATTATCTCCCTCTTTTAAAGAAAGAACTGAAATGGCAGTCTGCATTGCGTGGTAGAAAAGAACATCAGTTGCGTCGAACTTCTGACTCAGGATAGGTGTAACGCCCCAGGAAAGAGCAAGCTTATACCACACCTTTTTATTTACAGCCAAGCCAAGAATATCAACTGGCGCACGGAAACGAGAAACCATCCGTACTGTCTTTCCAGAAAGAGAGCTTACTACAATTGCCTTTGCATCAAGGTCAATCGCCATACCACAAGTCGAATGGGAAATAGCATCAAGCTGATTCTTAATCTTAAAATCCGCATTTTTAAAACGCCTATCATAATGTATGTTTTTCTCTGTCATTTCAACAATCTGTGCCATTGTCTGTACAGTTTCAACAGGATATTTACCTGCAGCAGATTCGCCTGATAGCATAACAACACTTGTTCCATCATAAACAGCGTTCGCAACATCGGAGATTTCTGCTCTGGTAGGTCTTGGATTGTGAATCATAGATTCAAGCATCTCAGTTGCAGTAATAACTCTTTTGCCTAAAAGACGACTTTTTGTTATAAGGTATTTCTGAATTGACGGAAGCTCTACAAATGGAACTTCAACACCCAAGTCACCTCTTGCAATCATAATACCATCACAATGTTCACAGATTTCATCAATATTATTTATACCCTCACGATTTTCAATCTTGGCAATAAGATCAATATCCTTACCACCATTCTCATTAAGAAAATCACGAACAGACTGAATATCTTCCTCATTAGATACAAAAGAAGCCGCCACAAAGTCAACTCCATTTTTAATACCAAAGAGCAAGTCTTCTTTGTCCTGCTCACTGAGGTAAACCTGACTAAGAACTTTGTTAGGGAAACTCATGCTCTTTTGGTTGGAAAGATCCCCACCAACGATTACCTGACAGATTATATCAGTTACGGTCTTTTCTTTAATTTCAAAGATAACAAGTCCATTGTTTACAAGGATTGTATCACCAATCTGAAGGTCATCAACAAGACCTGCATAGTTTACACTAACACGATTCTGGTCACCCACAATCTGCTCTGTTGTAAAGGTGAAGGTATCACCCTCACAGACAGTTATCTTGCCGTCCTTGAAGGTTCTTATTCTATATTCCGGTCCCTTTGTATCAAGCATAATAGCGATTGGGAGCTCAAGCTTTTCTCTTACCTTCTTGATCATATCGATCTTTGCCTGATGCTCTTGGTGCGTTCCGTGGGAAAAATTTAGTCTTGCAACATTAAGACCAGCTTCGCACATCTTTGCGAAAACCTCTTCATTACTGCTTGCAGGACCAATGGTACAGATGATTTTTGTCTTTCTCATATATACTAATCCTTTCTGTAATACTATATATCGTATATTTTAGTCGAAAATTGCCACTTACTATAAGCCGTCGTAATTATATCACAAAAAAATATAAAATTCAATTGCTAATATACATATTATCTGCTATACTAAACACGCAAAGTAAAGCAAAATATACTATATTCATACAAAATTCAAGGAGTTGATTGTAATGAAACAAGCACAGTTACTTAGAAATCTGTCAGTACCGCAGGGCAGAATAGATGTTATTCTCGATACTGATGCATACAATGAGGTAGACGACCAGTATGCCATCGCATACATGCTCCGTTCACAAGACAAACTTAATGTTAAAGGCATATATGCCGCGCCATTTCACAACAAAAAGTCCAAATCCCCTAAAGATGGTATGGAGAAAAGCTATGACGAAATACATAAAATACTTAAACTCGCAGGGGCAGAGGATAAAATCCCACTTGTGAAAAAAGGCTCCGAAACCTATCTTCCTAACGAGAGCACCCCTGTTGAATCAGAGGCAGTAGATGACCTTATTGAAATATCAAAGGGTTACAATGAAGATTCACCCTTATACATTGTTGCAATCGGCGCTATTACAAATATTGCGTCGGCAATTATAAAGGACCCCACCATCTGCGATAGAATAGTTATTGTATGGCTGGGTGGTAATGCAACATGGGCAGAGCATAACTGCGAGTTTAATTTGCAACAAGATATTGCAGCAGCAAGAATTATCTTTGGTTGCGGCGCACCATTTGTACAGCTTCCTTGCACTGGTGTTGTTGACTCATTCAGAACATCAGGGCCAGAGCTTGCTCATTGGCTTATCGGGAAGAATCCTCTTGCAACCTATCTTGCAGAGAACACAGTTAAGGAGGCAGAGTCCTACGCAAAGGGACACGCATGGACAAGAGTTATCTGGGATGTAACCGCAGTTGCATGGCTGCTTAATGAAGACAACCGATATATGAAGTCTCGTCTTATTCACTCTCCTATCCCTGAATATGACAACCGCTATGCCTATGACCTATCAAGACACTTTATGCAGTATGTTTATAGTATTGATAGAGATATGTTATTTGGTGACTTATTTAATAAATTACTTAAGGAATATTAAAAAAATATGACCGCATAATATAATCAATATCAGTGGTTAGCATAGCTTAGGATTTTTCGATGAAAATAAAGAAAGAAAGGGCTGTAGCAAAACGATTTTTATAATCGAGTTGACTACAGCCCCTTTTTTATTTTGTTTCGGTGAACCAATTATTAATATTATAGTACACATTTTCTGCTAACGGTAAAATCTCCCCACCAACAGTATTGCGGACAACAAGCGCCTTTTGCTCATAGAAAAGACTTATAAAAGGCAAATCAGAACTGTAAACGTGCTGGAGTCCGTTATAGCTCTCTATCAGCTTACCTCCATCCGTTGCTGGGAGGACTGATAAATATGCCTTAATATCATCGCTTTCATAATTAAAATAATTACCGCCGCCCAATAGACTATTCAAATCATCATTTGGCAAAAGTGAGAACCCACCAATGAACGCATCATATTGTCTTTGTCCAATTCTTGCGTGGTACTCCTCATCACTTACTGGGACAAGTGTTGTGACAAATCCCCTATCTGTAAGCTGTTTTACAATTGCTTCGCCAATATCACAGCTTATAGAATTACTGCTGCACACCAAAATCTCAAAGGGCATAACCTGTGTCTGCATATCATATTTATATGCCGGTGAATATACCGTCACATCATCGCAATAATTTTTCTTTTGAGGATTTATAGGGGTGTGGGTCACAATGTAATTAGACAAAATCTTTTCTTCATTTACTTTATCCTTATCAATAGCTGATGCCACAGACTTTCGCGCCTCTGCAGTTGCAAATGGTATTGAAAGGTTATTAAATCCCATAATTATCAGCGTTGTGTCTGCAAAGTATTTCACTCGGCTAAGTCCATCTCCCGCGTATTTACCTGCGCTGATAACATCTGTTGCAAAGGCATCTATACTGCCTGAATCATAGGCATATGTAACCGAAGCCTTGTCCGGAAGGACTTTCACCTTAATCTTACTTATATAGCTTTTGCCCTGCCACCACTTTTCGTTGGCAACTAGATCAAATGTCTTACTTTCACTGCTACCATCATATACATAAGGCCCTGTTCCGACAGGAAGATATCCATCTGTTAGCTTTGTGTGTGCTGCCCTCATAACGGGAATCTCCAAAAGGCTTGGAAAGCTAGTCACAGGTTCAACTAAAGAGACAACCACTTTATCATCATTACAGAATACCTTATCAACTATCCTAAGTCCATTATAGAAAGGTGACTGGGGTGTTGCCGCCATTACAATTGATGTTGCCACATCCTGTGGAGTAAGCGGCTCGCCATCATGAAATACTGCTTTATCACAAATGTCGAAGGTATATTTCTTGCCATCTGCAGACCTTGTCCACGATGTTGCAAGAACCCCTTCGATTGTTCCATCAGGGTTATTTCTAACCACTGGCTCGAAGATAAGTCCAAGCACATCATAATTAGCCTTAATATTAGTAAGCAAAGGATTGAACGTATCTTGCTGAAAAGAATACAAACTAATCTCACCGCCGGCCTTTGGTTTGCCCTTGACAATGCTCTCACCAACAGTTGCAGGGATACTTACATCACTATTGCAACCACATAAAAGCAACATAAGAGATATTAAAGCCGCCGTTATTCTTTTTAGCATTACATCCACTCCTTTCTATTAATTTTACATCAAATCAAACAAGCTGAATTATGCCACACAGGCTACCTGTTTTGTGATCATCACCACGATAAGAGTAGAATCGATCACGATTACAGTAGGTGCACTCCTCTGCAAGGGTGATATTCCGCTCTCTTATTCCACTGGCAATCAGGATGTTTACATTGGTTTTCCATAGGTTTATAAATGACTTATCCCCAACCGTGCGATCAAGGATTTCCATACCAAACTTATCTGTAAATTGCTCTGCCACATCGCCTCTAACCTCAAAGTGGCAAGGACCAATTGAAGGTCCAATTGCCGCCAGAATATCATCAGGATTACTCCCCATATCTTTCATAACAGATACTGCCTCTTTGCCTATTTCAAGAAGGGTGCTCTTCCAGCCTGAATGAACTGCAGAGGTGATTTTCTTAACAGGGTCAAGAAAGAAAAGCGGAACACAATCAGCATAAAATGTGCAAAGTGGCACATCCTTTTGCTGTGTTACAAGACCATCTGCATCACTGATGTCACTCTCTCTATGAAGCCCCTTACCTAAGTCATCAGTTGTAGCAATATATATGCCTTTTTTGTGAGTTTGGTCAGAGAACACAATCTTGTTGTGGTCAACACCAATTGCCTCACAGATTATTCTAAAATTCTCACGAACATTTTCAGGTGAATCATTTCTTTTATAACTGAGGTTCAGGGACGCCGCCTCGCCTGTTGATACACCGCCCAGGCGTGTTGTAAAGCAATGACGAACAAGACCTGTTTCCTCAAAGGAAGGAACTGTAAGATACTCAAGCTCCCCTTTTTTAACAAGCTTAAACCCTTTATTCATGCTAGGACATTCCTTTCGGGATAATTACTCGATAACTCTTTCAATGCTTGTAGCTTTACCATTTCTATCAGTTTCAATTATAACTCCGTTAATTGAACATGGACCATCAGCATTTTCAAAACGCTCACTTGAGTAATTTGCCAGACGATTATAGATAATTTCCTTTTTAACACCAAGGATTGAGTCAATAGGTCCTGTCATTCCCAAATCAGTAATATATGCAGTGCCGTTTTCTGTCACTCTATCGTCAGCTGTCTGAATGTGAGTATGAGTACCAACAAGGGCAGTAACCCTGCCGTCAAGATGGCAAAGCATAGCAAGCTTTTCACTGGTTGCCTCTGCATGAAAATCAACGATTATTATGTCTGCCTTGTCCTTAATCTCATCAATAGCTTTGTCAACAGCATTAAAGGGGCAATCAATAGGGTTCATATAAATCCTGCCCATGACATTGGCTATACCCACATTACCTATGGGAGTTTCGACTACCATCCAGCCCTTACCCGGCATACTATCAGGGAAATTAGCAGGACGCACAACAGGAATATCCCCATTATAAATAGTGTCTAAATCCTTAGTCCTTCTAAAGCAATGATTGCCTGTTGTAACAGCATCTACCCCACAATTGTACAAATCCTTTAAAGAGTTGGGGGATATACCGTTAGCTGTAGATGAATTCTCACCATTGGCAACACAAAAATCTATATTTTTCTCTTTTCTAAGTTTAAATAGTCTGCTGCTAAGATGTTCTCTGCCCGGTTTTCCAATTACATCACCGAGAATAAGAATTCGCATATTTTTTCTTCCTCTCAAAAATAAAGTTATATTATTATACCATAAGTAAAAATGTTTGCTTGCAAGG
>JAQVYH010000003.1:15920-56551 GCA_029004515.1 Eubacteriales bacterium
GCTGCTAAGATGTTCTCTGCCCGGTTTTCCAATTACATCACCGAGAATAAGAATTCGCATATTTTTTCTTCCTCTCAAAAATAAAGTTATATTATTATACCATAAGTAAAAATGTTTGCTTGCAAGGACATTTTTGCGCAGCCGCCAATGTTCTTAAAGGGCAAACTTGTTTGAATTGCGTTAGCAATCAAGGTCGCTTTGCGACATTGCCTTTAAGGTTATTATACCATAAAAAAAGTGGTAATTCAATCGAATTACCACTTTTAGGATATTTAATTATTTCGCATAATCAGTAGCACGAAGCTCTCTGATTACATTAACCTTAATCTGTCCTGGATATTCCATTTCACTTTCAATCATCTTACATACATCACGAGCGATGATTACTGTGTTTTCATCAGAAACATCGTCAGGCTTAACCATAATACGAACTTCACGACCTGCCTGGATTGCAAATGATTTTTCAACACCGTTGAATGAATTTGCAATTTCTTCAAGCTTCTGAAGACGCTTAATATAGGTTTCAAGATTTTCTCTTCTTGCACCTGGTCTTGCTGCTGAAATAGCATCTGCAGCCTGAACAAGAACAGCAACCATAGTATTGGCCTGAACATCACCGTGGTGAGCCATGATAGCGTGGATAACAGCTTCACTTTCCTTATACTTACGAGCCATATCTGCACCGATAGTAATATGTGAACCTTCCATTTCGTGGTCAATAGCCTTACCTATATCATGGAGTAGACCTGCTCTCTTTGCGAGAGTAATGTCTGCACCAAGTTCTCCTGCCATAATACCTGCAAGGTGCGCAACCTCTATAGAATGCTTAAGTACATTCTGACCATAACTTGTACGGTATTTGAGACGACCAAGAAGCTTAATAAGCTCTGGATGAATACCATGTACACCTGTTTCAAATGTAGCATGTTCACCCTCCTGCTTAATGATATTTTCCACATCCTTGCGGCATCTTTCAACTGTTTCTTCGATTCTTGCAGGGTGGATTCTACCATCAACAATAAGCTTTTCAAGAGTGAGTCTTGCAACTTCACGACGAACAGGATCAAATCCTGAAAGGATAACAGCTTCAGGGGTATCATCGATAATGAAATCGATTCCTGTAAGAGTTTCAAGAGTACGGATGTTTCTACCCTCTCTACCGATAATTCTACCCTTCATTTCGTCATTTGGAAGAGCAACAACTGAAACTGTTGTTTCTGCAGAGTGGTCAGCTGCACAACGCTGAATTGCGCCACCGATAATCTCACGAGCCTTTGTTTCAGCTTCTTCCTTTGCCTTATCTTCGATGTCTTTAATCAGCATAGCGGCTTCGTGCTTAGCTTCGCTCTCGATTGAACGAAGAAGCTCCTGTCTTGCCTCTTCTGCTGTGTATCCAGAGATTTTTTCAAGGAGAGCAGTCTGCTTAGCCTTAATATCATCGGCTTCAGCAATCTTTGCATCAAGAACTCTGTTCTTTTCCGCAATCTGTTCTTCCTTCTTTTCAAGAGAATCAACCTTTTTGTCAAGATTCTCTTCCTTCTGCTGAATTCTTCTTTCCTGACGCTGGATTTCTGTGCGTCTTTCTTTGATTTCTTTGTCAACTTCTTGCTTTAATTTGTGGTTTTCTTCTTTAGCTTCCAGCAATACTTCACGCTTTTTGCCCTCGGCTGCTTTCTCAGCATCCTTGATAATCTTCTTTGCCTGATCTTCGGCACTACCAACGGTTGCTTCTGCAATCTTCTTTCTGTGGTTAGATCCTACGAAGAACATAGCCACACCGACAATTACGCATAATATTGCACCCACGGAAGCAATGATAATTCCTGTCATTGTGTTACCTCCGTTTATTCTAAATTGCTTTTCCTGGACAAAAACAAAGCGTTTCCGCCCAATATACAAGCGGAAACGCACTCTAAGCAGACATATTTTTATTAGAATATAATCCATGACAGAGGATATGCATAATAATACGCATAGATACACTTTTCCCCTATAAACGAATATATGTTAAATATAATATCTCTATTTACACAATTTCCCTACTTATATATATATAAAGAGAACTAAACTCTCTCCTTATATTATATATAGCTTTATGCCAACTGTCAAGAAATATTTTTAATTTAACAATATTGTCATATTTTCAAATTTATGTATTAATGGCGGAATAATTATTCACTAAACTCATCTGACATAGCCGCTTCATACTTCTTTTGATTAAGTTCATCAAGGGATTTCTTTATATCATTACGATATTTTACAACCTCTTTTGCATACGGACCTTCATAATCCTCGGGGATCATCTGAATAAACTGGTCTGCCATTTCAAAGGAGGTATCATCCTGTGGGTCATATACATCCTCAACCCAAAGATAATACATTATCTCCGTTGCGTACTCATAGTCTTTAATCGTATCAAGCATCTTATAGGCTCTTTGCTTATTCTTTTTATCACTCGTGTCAATAAGCTCCAGTGCAAATGCATAAACAAGAGCATTGGTATCTCTATAATCGGGAGTTCTCTTGGCAATCCCCATCAACCTGTCAAAACCACGATCTAAATCTCCATCCTCTATTTCCTCAACGGCGGTATAATACTCAACATAATCCCTCAAAAACAGAAAATATCCACCTGCTAAAAGAGAAACTATCAAAACTGATGCCACAACATATAAAATAATCTTTTTTGTATTACCTGTTTTTTTATCCTCTATATTTTTTGCCATAAGATTCTCCCCCAAACTAATACTTAGTCCCATAAGGAACTAAAGATTTTTCCTATATAGGTATTATATCACAGCTAAAATCAAAAATCAAACACAAAACTAATATCATCTCATCCTTATTTCGCTTTCTACTCTCAGTTCTTTGATGATAACATTTCTGGTTGCAAACAACCTTCCAAGTGATTTCTCTGTATGTAGATAAACCATATCCATCAATTACACGGTTTATATCAAGACTAAATCACGCATAAAAAAATAAGCCTCAAACAAAGTTCAAGACTCTTATCCCATAAATTACTATTAACGATGCAAATCTACCTTTTGCTTAAACATATAAGGGTTATTGTTTATTTTCTTTTATTTCTCTCACTACTTTTGTTTATGTTAATATAGATATTCTTCTGCATAATAAGCAGCCACCGCACCGTCTGCTGCCGCTGTAACTATCTGACGAAACACCTTTGTACGAACATCCCCTACTGCAAAAACACCTTCGATATTTGTTTTTGTTGATTCGTCTGCAACTATATATCCGCCTTTATCAAGCTCTAGCTGACCATTTAATAGCCCAGTTTCAGGGGAGCGACCAATACTTATAAATATACCTTCAACATCAATCGTCGTTATTTCCTGAGTATTAACATCTCGAATTTCTATTCCTGAGATTTTTTCATCTCCCAAAAGGTTATTAACTACGCTGTTCCAACGAAATTCTATATTCTCAGCTTTCATAAGAGGCTCGTGATAAACCTTTGTGGCACGCAAGGTATCGCGACGATGGATTAGAATAACTTTGGCACAGATTCTGGACAAAACCATTGCATCTGTAGCAGCAGAGTTTCCGCCACCGACAATAGCTACAGTTTTGTCTTTATAAAACATTCCATCACAAGTGGCGCAATATGCAAGTCCTCTGCCTATAAACTTGTCCTCGTCTTCGATACCAAGATGCATATGGTCTGCGCCAGTGGCAATTACAACAGTCTTTGCCAAAAATATGCCTTCACTAGTATTAACTTTCTTAATATCACCTTGTAACTCTGCTGAGTAAGCTTCGGCAAATTTGCTTTTGGCTCCAAAGCGCTGTGCACCTGCCCTCATTTTTTCTCCAAGCATAATCCCATCTATACCCTCGTCGTAACCGGGATAATTATCAATCTGCGAAGTTTGTGCCATCTGACCACCAATGGACATCTTTTCAATTACTAATGTATCAAGTCCTGCACGAGTAGCATAAAGAGCAGCGGTATATCCGCTCGGGCCTCCGCCTATAACGATCATATCAAATATATGTTCCACGATATATCCCTCCTCTACCGTCATTTTCCACGCTATATATTTTGTGCTTCGTTATCTATGTGACTGCACCGCAAAAATAACTGTTATGTGATTTTCATGGCTACACTATGTTTCTGAATAAAATCGTGTTAAAAAAAGAACTTTTACATGAAAATTTTTGAAGGATGCCAAACTTTACATAAGGCACCCTTCTTGTAGTTTCAACATTAAATCATTTCAAGAATCTGCTGTTTTGGCTTGGCACCCGTTGATTGGTCCACAACCGTTCCATCTTTAAAAATCATAAGTGTAGGAATGCTCATAACCCCATACTTTGTGGCAAGTTCACTTTGTTCATCAACATTGACTTTAGCAACCTTGATATCAGGGCGTTCATCGGCGATTTCCTCTACGATTGGACCTACCATACGGCAAGGTCCGCACCAAGATGCCCAAAAATCCACAAGGACAGGCTTGTCGGATGATAATACTTCTTCATTAAAATTGTTTGAATTAACATTAATTGCAGACATTTTTGTCTCCTTCTTTTCCCTTACGTGACTTTATTATAGTCAGTTTTTTATTGTGTTCTGCGGTGTTACCACTTAAAACTTATTATTGCTAATTTAGCAATAAAATATTACTCCCAAGCATCGCAAAAAATAAACAACCCTATTCTCAATAATGAAAATAGGGTGAGATAATTATTATTTTATTGTATAAAGCCGTTCGCTCTTAATCCTTTAAAATCAAAACTATGTTATTTTCCACCTTAGCAATCCCGGAAAGCTCATCAGATTTAAAAATTTCCTCGCCATGTAAAAGCGCTTTAACATTATGCTTTGATAATGAAATAACCGCCTTTGTATGACCTTTTTTAATCCCCAGTCCTCCACCGTTTCTATCGCTTTTATCATATTTACATTCTAGCTTTACCGTATCGCAATTACAAATTTGCTCATTGCCATTATAATCAATTATACGGAGCTTAATTAGTTCGCTTGCACTTGTATTTTCATTATTCATAGATATCACTCTTTATTTTGATTTTTCTAAAACCTCATCAATATCGCCACACATCAAGAATGCTTGTTCTGGGAGTTCATCACAATCGCCACCCAAAATATAATCGAAGCCTGATATGGTTTTCTCCAAAGGAACATATTTACCCTTAATTCCCGTGAAGCCTTCAGCAACATAGAAAGGTTGGCTCATAAATCTTTGGATTCTTCTTGCTCTTTTAACTGTCAGTTTATCCTCAGTTGACAATTCTTCCATACCCAAAATAGCAATGATGTCTTGAAGCTCACTATAACGCTGCAAAACTCTCTGTGCTTCCTTTGCGGTTTTATAATGATGATTACCCACAACCTCCGGCGAAAGCATACGAGAAGATGATTCAAGCGGAGAAACTGCAGGGTATATGCCAAGCTCGACGATGCTTCTTGAAAGAACTGTTGTCGCATCAAGATGTGAAAAAGTTGTAGCAGGGGCAGGGTCAGTTAAGTCATCGGCAGGCACATATACAGCCTGAACCGAAGTTATAGCACCATTTCCTGTTGAAACGATTCTCTCCTGAAGTTTACCCATTTCGGAGGCAAGAGTTGGCTGATAACCAACTGCCGATGGCATTCTGCCAAGTAGTGCTGAAACCTCCGAACCTGCTTGTGTAAAACGAAATATATTATCAATAAAGAGAAGTACGTCCTTTTTTTCGCTCTCTCTAAAATATTCAGCCATAGTAAGACCAGCAAGCGGCACACGAAGTCTTGCACCAGCGGTCTCATTCATTTGTCCGAAAACAAGGGCAGTTTTATTAAGAACGCCTGATTCTTTCATCTCGTTCCATAAGTCATTTCCCTCACGAGAACGCTCACCAACCCCGGCAAAAACAGAATAGCCGTCATGTTCAGATGCGATATTTCGTATCAGTTCCATAATAAGAACGGTTTTTCCGACACCCGCTCCACCGAAAAGTCCAATCTTTCCGCCACGGGCATACGGCATCATCAAGTCAATAACCTTAATTCCTGTTTCAAGCACCTCATCAGAGGTAACAATATCAGTAAAATTAGGAGATGCGTGATGGATAGGCCATTTTTCTTCAGATTCTATTTTTCCTAATCGGTCAATAGGCTCCCCCATAACATTTGTCATTCTGCCAAGTGTTGTATCGCCCACAGGAACGGATATTGGATATCCTGTGTCCTCTGCTGTCATTCCTCTTGATAGTCCATCTGTGGGGTGCATAGAAATACAGCGTACGCCCCCTCCGCCTAAATGCTGAAGCACCTCAAGAGTAAAAACCTTATCATCTTTTACAATAGTGACAGCATTAAAAATATCCGGTATTAAATTATCATCAAAATAAATATCCACAACAGAGCCTGTTATTCTCGTAATAATACCTTTATTTCCTTTTGGCATTTTTAATCCTCCTCACTATATGATGCTGCTCCAGTTTCTATAACACCATTTGTTACAGAACTTTGTCTCTTCTTATGTATTTCATTTTCCAACATATCTGCTATTTCGGTTGCGTGATCTACCGCAGTTTTCATTGCAAGCAATGTAGCTGCTTGCGCACCTATTGCAGCCTCCAATATTATTTTATATATTTTGGATGCAATTACTTTTATCTCTAAATCTTCCGAAACGCTTTCCTTGTCGGGAATAAACAACATATCTTCGCTATTTTGCTTATTGTCCAAAGCATCTAAGGGCAATACTTGAACCGTATGTGGGCGTTGGGTCAATGTGTTTACAAACTCCTGATAAATCACATTTACACTCTTTACCTTACCCGTGCGATATAGTTCAATCATCTTATTAATTAGTGGTTTACACGACAAATACTCCGTAACATCACCTAGAATAAATTTTTCAAATTCCGTTTTCTTCCCCTCAAAATATGCAATTGCATTTTTGCCGCACACTATAAGGGTGCAGTCGGGATTCTCACTCAAAACGGATGTCGCAAAGGAATGAAGCTCTGAATTATATGCACCACATAAGCCTCTGTTATGTCCTATAATAACAAATAAGTCCTTTTTTTTATGCTTTGAATTTTCTTTGGAAAGCTCAATACCACTACAATATGGTGCAAGCTTTTCTAATTCCGCAGTGTATATTTTACAGGCAGTATAAGCCTTGCTTACCCTTGAATATTTTGCTGATGAAACAGTCTTCATCGCACCGGTAAGCTGTTTTGTAAGCTCAACACTCTTAAACTTTTTCTTTAATTGTTCTAAGCTTGCCATAAGCTTTCCTCCACAAATTCTTTAAGCGCATTGTTTACTTCTACCTTTATGTCATCCGTCATTTTCGCGCCTGTGTCAAGCTTTTCTTTAAGGCTTGTGGCTTTGTTTTCAAAGTGAACATATAGGTTAGTTTCAAATTCCTCTAAATCATCAATAGAGATATTATCTGCATATCCTTCAGAAACTGCATATATCAGAAGAGCTTGTTTCCAATCCTCAAGGGGATTGTATCTGGCTTGCTTTAATATAGCCATCATTCTCTCGCCTGAATCTAAAACCTGTTTAGTCTGAGCGTCCATATCTGTTCCAAACTGTGAAAAGCCTGAAAGCTCTCTATATTGAGCAAGCTTCATTCTAAGGGAAGCAGAAACCTGCTTCATAAGCTTTGTTTGAGCTGCACTACCAACACGAGAAACCGATAAGCCCACATTAACAGCTGGTCTTTGTCCCTCGTTAAATATTTCACCATCGAGAAAAATCTGACCATCTGTTATTGAAATTACATTTGTTGGAATATATGAAGAAATATCGCCAGCAAGTGTTTCAATAATTGGGAGCGCAGTCATAGAACCCCCGCCAAGCTCACTTGATAGCTTTGCAGAACGCTCGAGCAATCTTGAATGAAGATAAAATACGTCTCCTGGATATGCTTCTCTACCTGATGGTCTGTGCAAAAGCAGAGATAACTCACGGTATGCAACTGCGTGCTTTGATAAATCATCATATATTATGAGAACATCTTTGCCTGCATACATAAAATATTCTCCCATTGCAGTAGCAGAGAATGGTGCTATGTATTGCAGGGATGCAGATGCAGATGCGGGAGCACAAACAATGATTGTGTTTTTCATTGCATCGTGTTGTTCCAGCTTTGAACGAATATCAGCAACAGTTGTATCCTTTTGTCCTATTGCTACATAAATAGAAATAACACCTTTACTTCTTTGATTGATTATAGTATCAACCACCAAAGCAGACTTACCTGTTTGTCTATCACCAACGATTAACTCACGCTGACCCTTACCAATCGGAACTAAAGCATCGATTGCTTTAAGTCCTGTGTGCATCGGCTCGCTAACAGGTGCACGGTCAAGAATCGCAGGCGCGCCCCATTCAATAGGTCTTTTCTGACCGGTAAGAATACGACCTTTACCATCAATAGAATGACCCATTACATCAACAACTCTGCCAAGTAGCTGCTCGCCAACACAGACAGATGCAATTCTGCCTACACGTCTTACAGGACTACCACTTTCTATATGCTCATATTTACCATAGATAACGCAGCCGATTTTTTCTTTTTGAATATCTAAAACCATGCCTCGCTCACCACAAGCGAACTCGACTACTTCTCCATACATAATATCAGCAAGACCATCCATCCAGCAAATACCATCTGAAACAGTTAATACTCTGCCAGTCTGATATATATGTACATTCTTTTTGGTCTTTTCCATATCAAGTTCTAATTCATCTATTAGAACTTCCAAGTTCTCAGTGCCCAAAATCATATCCTTTTCGGCTTTATGTTTAAGCTGATATAATTGCTCTGCGATTGAGCAGTCGTATACTGTATCACCAATACGAAGCTTTAATCCCCCAATGATGGACTTATCAACCTTTACCCAAAAAGATTGCTTTCCGGAAACCCCATCGAGCATTTTTTGAGTATATTTTTCAACCTTCTCTACAAGCTGAGTCGGAAGTTCAAAGGTTGATGTAAGTGTTACATACAGTACTCCGTGTGCTTTTAAATAAGAAATATCTCCCGGAAGCAAATGCAAATGTGATAAAATTGTATCTATCATCGCTTCTTCCTTTGAACGAATCTGAGATAGATATGGCTCGCGTGAGAAAATCCTCTCGGAGGTAGCTACAACCTTATCAACAATTGAGCTATGTAGGTCAGACAAAAGCTCTCGTCTTAATTGAAGGCGAGTTTCTTCTGCATTTCTTAACATCTCTTCTTTTTTTAATCGAGCCTTTTCCTGTATAGCCAGAACATTTGCCTTAATAGTTTTGGCCATCTCTTCTTCTTTATCCTCGATGGGTGGAACTTGTGGTGTAAATTCCTCCATCTCTATAGCTTCATCAAGCTCTTTATTTATTTTTTCTCGTCGGCTTATAAAAATATTGGCAATCATTTTTCTGCCAAAAACTAACACAAGCACTACCAATATGAGAAAATTGATTATTGCATATATAATTTCCATATAATTTTTTAAGAAACAAATCCAGAAACAAAGATTTGGGCAAGGTAATCAGAATCTTCGTCGATTCGTGATAAAAGAGAAGCCTTTTCCTCTGACAATCGGAGCTTGTACCTCTCCATTTTTTCAGATTCTTCTTTTTTTACCTTCGCCAGCATAACTTCATTTTTAACCTGTTCTTCCGAAACCTTCCTTTCCGTTTCAATTCGCACTCGTTCTTTTAATTGCTTTGCCATTTTTCGTGAGTTTGATATCAGTTTTTCTAAAATACCCTCATCGACTTTTCGCTTCTCTCTAGCCTTTAAAATTCTCTCCTTGCGTTTGTCAAGGTGCGAAAGCATTGGCGTAAATAAAAGATTATGCAGAATGGAAAGAAGCACGAAAAAACAAATTACAGTCCACAAAACAACTGATATTTGTATATTCACTTCCTTGCCCCCTTATATTTTAGCAATTAACATAAATGCAATAAGAAGCCCGTAGATAGTAAGCGCTTCCATCATAGCAAGGGAAATAATAAGGGTTGAACGAATATCCTTTACGGCATCAGGTTGGCGAGCAATACTCTCCATAGCTGCCTTTGCTGTAAATCCCTGTCCAAGTCCAGGACCTAATGTACTGAATGCTACTGCGATCGCTGCTGCGATTGCGATAAGTCCACTGTCTGTCATAATAAAAATCTCCTTTTAAATATTTATTTTCTTAGTTTATTCAAGTTCTGTAGCTTCGTCTAAGTATATTGAGACGAGCATTGTAAAAACAATTGCCTGAATGGCACAAAATAGAATGGATAAAGCCATCATAAGTATAGGTGCCCCAATCGGCATAATTTTGTATAATTGGTGCGATACGGTTTCTTCGCCAAATATATTTCCGAACAATCTAAGTGCAAGTGATGCAGGCTTTATGAATTCGTCTAAAATAAGTAGCGGCAACATAAAGAATATGGGACTGATAAATCGTTTGAAATAATGCTTTGCACCCATTTTAAGTCCTGTGATTTGCAAAAAGCAAAATGCTATAAGTCCAAGAGCAATTCCGACGGAAAGTGATGAAGTGGGTGCTTTGATCACTGGCGTCATTCCAACTCCCGGGATTAGTCCCGAATAATTTGAAATGATAATAAATACAAATAACGATGAAAGAAACGAGAAATACCTTCTTGCTTTTTTCTTTTCCATAAGATCTGATAAGAAATTGTCTAAATATTCAACACCAAATTCAATTATGTTTTGGAAAACACCGGGGCGGTCTTTAAGTCTTCTCGTCGAAATATATGAGATAACCGCAATCAATGCAAGTATTATCCACATCATAACAACTTCGCCCGTAACATCAAGAATGCCGAATATCCTAATTAATACCTCCGAGTTTTCTCCCACTATAATTCCTCCTTGCGTTCCGTTTTGTCCTCAGATGCTTTTAATAGTTTTGGCGTGAAATATATCATTGGAAGAGTGATTCCTGTTGCCCCTCCAATTAATATATAGACTCCGTCAAAGGGTGTATATGGCGCCACAAAATAACATAACACCAAGTAACCCACATTTAACACCTGTCTGAGCATCGAAAACATAAACAAATTTTTCTCTTTATTTATCAACGTAAATTTCGATATTTTGTAATTGACGAAACTTATTAACCCTCCGAAAACAAAGGCAATAAGCAATCCCAAAAGATTCATAACATCAACCTCACCTAATTTATCGCATTGTTGTTTATTGTATCACTTGACTTACCATAAGTCAAATAGTATAATATTATCATTATCATAACCACTTGGTTATAAGGAGTGATAAAATGACAATAAGACATTTAAAAGTGTTTATTACAGTTTGCAAATATAATAATTTTACCCGTGCTGCAGAAGAATTGCATATTGCACAACCTGCGGTAAGCACAACCATCGCAGAAATAGAAAAATATTATAGTGTTTTGTTATTTGAACGCATCAACAAAAAAATCATTTTAACTGAAGCAGGAAAAAAGCTTCTGGTAAAAGCAAGGGAAGTTGTTACAAGCTTTGATGATTTTGAAAGTCTTGCCAATCAGACAGAAACAACCACAATGCTAAAAATCGGCGCTTCACTAACGATTGGAAGAACCATCATTCCGAAATTACTAAGCATATTTAAACAAGATTATCCTGAGACAGCTGTTAGCGTTTCAATCGGTCAAGCGCTGGATATTGAAAGAAAGGTTGCTGATGGTATTCTTGATTTTGCATTAGTCGAAGGCAGGGTGTCATTTCCTAATATAAAGGTTAAGCCTTTTGCAGAGGATAAGCTAATACCTGTGGGTGGAAAAGATTTTATAGTGCCACCAAAACTCACTGTGCAAGAACTTTCAAAATTGCCATTATTGCTTCGTGAAAAAGGTAGCTCATCAAGAGATTTTGTAGATAGCCTTTTCTCCATCCAAGCTCTTACGGCACATCCAATTGTGGAATCAGCAAGTAATGAAGCTATTATATCAATTGCGGCTCAAAATCACGGAATCGCAATCCTGCCCCAGTCTATTGTAAAAGAGCATATTGGACAATCATTAAAAGAAATAAATGTGCTGGATGTATCTTTTAATAGAAAATTTTACTTGATTCACCATAAAGATAAGAAGATAAATATAATTTCTCAAACGATGGATATACTAAAAACCATTGTGGACTAATATGCAAGCCGAGTGACCCTCCTTTGCAGGTCCCTCAGTCTATAATCAACTAAAAAAAGCTCTCCAAAAAGGAGAGCTTTTAGGGAAAATAAAAAAGGGAATATGCTTCTTATTATTTCATTAAACTCTTTGGAAGTATAAACTCAGGACTACCTTGAACACCTGCAGCGACTTCATATTCATCAAAGACAACTACAACTTCACCTTTATCATTAATATAGAACTTTTCAATGTTGTTTAAAGCCTTCTTGGTGTTGTCATCTACAACTCCATTATTATAAATAAAGAAAGTTCCATCTTCCTCAGCGTTTCTTCTTGCCATTTCCTCTAATATGTATTCTTTCACAGCCTTTTTATCAACCAATTCATCAAGTGTGATGATTTTCCCTGTTTTTTTATCTATATTATAGAATGTATGCGCCTCAGCAGCAGATGCTCCTGTTGTTGTAAGTATCACATCGAGAGATAAGTAGTTTTCATCATTTGTTCTTACAGCATAGTCCATAGTAACATTGAATTTCGCATCTCCATTTCCAGATAATTTCCGAAGTTCTTCTACCTCTTCAAAGAACTTATTTTTAACTGCCTCACCTTTATCACGGAGTTCATCATTTAAAAGCTTTTCCAGTTCTTTATCAACAAGGCCTTCTATGCCCGGTGTTTTAATATCTGCAGAAAAGCCTCCCTCTACGTACTGAAACCTGCCAAAGGTGAGTACATTTACCACATCTCCTATAACAGGAACATCCAACATGGCCTTTGCTAGCACAGGGGAAAGATTCAGTGCTATAGTTAATACTGCCAAAAGACCTGCAACCAACCCCAAGCTTCTTTTTAATATAACTTTTTTCATATTGTTTTTCTTCATATTTTTCTCAATCCTTTCCAATAAAAGTATACTCTGTATATGTATATGCAAATCGATATGCACTATCATTATTATTACGGATAAATTCTTTAAATAGCTGTTTTTTAATCGATTGTTTTTTCTCGTTTCATATGTTAAGACTACTGTGAATGAAAATTTTATCAAAAAATTACAAAAAAATCTATAATTAAGCGGTCAGCTACAAACAACGCTGACCGCCACATTTATTAAGCCATATTACTTTTATTATATGTAAATTCTGTTGTTGTATTTTGTAGGTAAATTGTCACCGTACAAGTGGGAATCATTTGATAAGGTTAATACCTTTGGTATATAGACATTATCCTTTACATGATGAAATTCAATTACTGTAATATTTGTATGGGAAATATCAAAGCTTGACCAGATAACAGGCAAGGGAATGTCAAGAAGCACCCCTAGCCATGCAAGGGAAAAGCCCTGATGGCAAAACGCCGCTACTCGCATATCATTTGACGCATCTGATGTATATACGCAGTTTTCTCTATCATGAGTAAATCCAAGTCTTGCAAAGAAATCGTCAGAAGCATTGAGAATTCTTTCGTAACCAGTTTTAAAAACATCACTAAAGGAATCCTCATTATACCATTCGTGTCCTAAGCTCATTATTTTTCGTGAGCGTATTATAGCTTTGTAGTCCGGATTCTGAAATACCCAATTCCTTCCGCCTTGGTCATCTTCAACGGTGAAATCTTTCCAAGCTAAATCTTCACTCATCCAATCTTCGATTGCAATTTCGTTTTTAGTAAGAATTGCAGTAGGCTCCGCTGTCTGTCTTGCACGAACAAGAGGTGACGAAAAAATCTTATCTATCCCATGGAGCGCCAATCGCTTTGCAACAGAATTTGCCTGCACCTTGCCAAGCGCCGTAAGGCTATCAGGATTATAAATCGGATCACCATGACGAACAATATATAATAGCATATAACCACTCCTTTTCCCAAGTTGAATCCACTAAATGATTTTATTTTATCACAGAATAGGAATATAATCAACAAAAAAACTCTCTCGAAAATTCGGGAGAGTTTTATAAATTCCATATGTATTAAAGCTGATTCTTAAGGAAGAAAGGAACATCGATGTCATCATCGAAAAGGTCCTTCTTTGGAGCTTCCTGAGCTACCTGAGCAGCTACTGGAGCTTGTGATACCTGAGGAGCAGGTGCCGCTTCTGCCGCTACAGCCTTTTCCCTAAGCGGATTACCATGGCTATCGAAACCTGTTGCGATAACTGTGATCATCATTTCATCACCGAAGTTTTCGTTAACAACAACACCAAAGATGAATGTTGCATCTTCATCGATAAGGCTCTGTACATAATCTGCCGCTTCGTTAACTTCCTGAAGAGCCATATCAGTACCACCCTGAATATTCATAATAACACCTGTTGCACCGTCAATTGACGTTTCAAGAAGTGGACTATGTACTGCCATCTGTGCAGCCTCAAGTGCCTTGTTTGCACCGCTTGCACTACCGATACCCATATGAGCGTACCCAGCGTTCTTCATAACTGCCTGTACATCAGCAAAGTCAGTATTGATTGTACCAACGCCAGAGATAAGGTCAGTGATACCCTGAACACCCTGTCTAAGAACCTCATCCGCCATCTTGAATGCATCCTTCATTGTGGTTCTAGGTTCTGCAATTTCAAGAAGCTTGTCATTAGGAATAACAACAAGAGCATCAACATTAGATTTAAGGCTTTCAATACCGCTGATAGCCTGATTCATTCTCTTTCTACCTTCAAAACCGAAAGGCTTTGTAACAACACCAACAGTGAGAATCCCCATATCCTTTGCAACATTTGCAACTACAGGAGCACCACCAGTACCTGTGCCGCCACCCATACCGGCAGTAACGAACACCATATTAGCGCCTTTGATAGACTGTGCGATTTCTTCCTTGCTTTCCTCTGCAGCCTTAAAGCCGATTTCTGGGTTCGCACCAGCTCCAAGACCCTTTGTGATCTTTTCGCCGATCTGTATTCTCTGTTCAGCCTTTGATGTCTGAAGTACCTGTTTATCTGTATTTACTGCTATAAATTCAACACTTGAAAGACCGCCGTCAACCATTCTGTCAACAGCATTATTACCGCCGCCGCCGACTCCGATTACTTTTAGATTAACGGTTTCGTCATTTTTTCTTTCGAATTCTATCACGAAAAACTACCTCCTATGATTTATAGAATCAGTATACTACAAAAAAAATCATTTGTAAATGGGTTTTGAAAGTTTTTTTACAGAAATGTTACAATTTTTTTACTCAGCTTTTGTAAACTGTTTCAAAAGGTGTCTACGCATAATTGCAAAGTTCCTGAAAATCCTTATAGCAAGCACTACTGCGCATGGAATGAGCAAGTCAAATCCTAAAAGTCTTCCTGCCCATACAAATATAACTGCAATAAAAGCATTACCAAAAAAACCTGTCACAAACACATTTGTCTTGAAGTTTAGGTTAATATGTGCTGCTATTCCGCCAAAAACCGAGTCAAGACCGGCTAAGAGAGCAACAGCAACATAAGGAGTGGCAACCTGTGGAATAAAGAACGGCATAAACAGCCCCAACAAAATGCCTAGCAAAACTCCAACTACTATAATAAGCATTATTGGTCACCTCCTGTTTTTGCAGGTTTAGCATATGTATAAGATGACTTACCTGCATAAGCCCCTATAGAGATATTCTCTGAACGCTTTGTTTCAACAGGAATATTCCAATATGTCATGGTATCCATAAAGCCCTCAGGCATATTGAGAGTACTATTCATCTTACTATAATTACCAATTGCCTTTATAACAAAAGGAGCATAGCAACGAACATTGTTAATTGTAACAGAGGATCCTGAGCAACGAATTTCACTGGTCGCAATGATACGCTGACCGTTTAAAGAAAGCGCCTCAACTTCAGCATTGCGAAGCTCGTTAAGAAGCATAAGCAGGTCGGAATCGTGGATAGTTTCAGCGACAGCATTATCGCCACCATGTCGGATTGTACTATCATTGATAGTTACAATGATTCCCGGGCCTGTAACATCAGTAAGACCGGCAAGAAGTTCTGCTCTTTCAAGATCTTCAGAAAGAACCTTTGAATAGTCAGAGCTTTCACTCGCTTCACTCTTAAAACGGTCAAGGTCGTTTTTGTACGCATTTGACTGTTGTTGAAGCTCCATATTTTTTTGACTTAGCCTTAAGACCTCTGTCTGAAGAGTCTCAAGACGAGATGTTGTAGTATTACTCATAACCGCATTATTACGCCATACACTCTTTATCTGCAATGTAGCAGCAAAGCCTATAACAAAGCATATGAGGGCTATGATCATAACAGGCGTTTTTTCCTTCATGTGTTTCACCGTTCCTTTCCCCTTTTATTCTTCTGTATTCTCGGGTTCTTCAGTCTCCTGTGTCTCCTTCTTCTCTGCTTCCTCAAGGGCTCGCTTTTCAGAAGCAGTTATAAGCTTTTCGTTCTCATCGTAGTTCTCTTTGTAATACCCACCTACACTTGGAGCGGAGATATCAAAGGAGCCTTCAACATCTATTCCTCTTTCACGGATAAAGGTTTTAAGAAACGCGAATTTATATTCAATATTACTCATTTCACCAATAATTACTGTAAGGTTGTTATACTTAAACCGTACATCATCACCTGAAATCTCAATTTTCTTGACGTCCTTCTCATACCCCTCTTTTTTAAGATATGAGAGAATTTCCTTATACGCCTTACCACCAAGGGATTTCTCTGTTACAAACTTCTCGCCTATCTTTTTCCCTGCCAGTTTGGAAATTTTAATCTCTTTAAGCTTTGTTGATGGCTTTGTAACCTGCTGAAGAATCTGCCCATTACGAGCCACTAGAATATACAGACCTTTTTTCACCTTAACAAACCCGTATGGTTCATATTCCTTTACTGTAATAGTAATCTTATTGGGGAATGTTTTTGTGATCTGTGCATCATAAATATATGGATATTTTTCTACTCGTTTTTCTGCACCACTACTGCCAAATGTCCAAATATTCTCTCCCTTAAAAATTCTGGCAGTCTGTATAATGCTTTCTGTCTTTACCTTGACATTCCCCTTAACATTGATAGTCTTAATATCAAAAAATGGGGCAAAGCACATAAACAAACCGATAATCACGGCAACAAAAACACATAAGGACAACGCACGATTGCGCTTTTTCATACGCAGTCGCTTTTTGTATTTTTTGGTGTTTCTTTGAGCTTGCTGTTCAGGTGAAAGCGTCCTTTCAACCTTCTTTTTTCTTCTGTAAATTTTCATATCTCATTTTCCTTTTTACATCTGTATATATTTGCTCCCACAGATGATAGTGCGTTTTCAAGATTGCAATATCCTCTGTCGAGATAGTTAATTCCACTAATTTCCGTTTTCCCCTCGGCATTAAGAGCCGCCACTACAAGAGCTGCTGCTCCCCGAAGGTCCTCGGCTTTCACGCTTGCACCATAAAGGCGATTAACACCTCTTACAATAGCTGTGCGCCCCTCTGTAATAATATTTGCACCCATCATCGTAAGAGCCGGCACATGCTTGAATCTTCCTGAAAATATATTTTCAGAAAAAACGCTTACCCCTTGGGAAACTGAAAGCATCGCCATAATGATTGCCTGAGCATCTGTAGGAAATCCCGGATAAGGCATTGTACGAATGTAATCAACACTCTTAAGCCGTGGAGGAGCAGAAATGTCAATACGGGATTCACCATGCATTATATCACATCCTGCACATTTCATAACAGACGCTACCGCCTGAACATGCTCGGGGATTACATTGTTAATAGACAATCGACCGCCTGTTATTCCTGCGGCAGCCATATATGTCACTGTTTCGATTCTGTCGGGGATTACTGTATATTCACAGCCATAAAGCTGTTCAACCCCCTGGATTGTAATAACATTTGTTCCGCCACCATGAATCTTTGCACCCATACAATTGAGGAAGTTCTGTAAATCCACAATTTCCGGCTCCTGTGCGGCATTAACAATAACTGTTTCACCCTTAGCTGTTACTGCAGCAAGCATTATATTCTCTGTTGCACCAACACTAGGCATATCAAGTGATATCTCACTCCCTCGTGCTTTACACGCACGACAATTGATTCTGCCTAGCTTTTCATCTATCCTTATAGATAACTTCTCCAATGCCTTCAAGTGCAAGTCAATAGGCCTTGGACCCAACTCGCAGCCTCCCGGATATGTAATATCCGCTTTACCACAGCGAGCGAGAATCGCACCTAAAAACATTACAGACGAGCGCATCTCTCTCATCATTGATTCAGGAATATCCCATCGGCATACATCCGACGAATCAACTATAACTGAATCTCCATCACGAAAGGCCCGACAGCCCAAATGATTAAGTATGTTTACTGCAGCATTCACATCAGTTATGTTAGGGCAATTGTGAACGACGCTTACCCCATTGCCCAAAACAGTTGCTGCCAGAATTGGTAATGCAGCGTTTTTGGCTCCGTGAACGTACACACCACCCTCTAAAGGGGTACCACCCTCAACTACAAGCATACTCATACGCCTTAGCACCTCCGATAATCAACAATACAGTAACATTATATGTTGATACACACGAAGGGGTTAATACATATTATTTTTTAGCTATAGCAATTGCAATTTTGCAAAGTGAAGATGCAGCATCGCAGATTCCTGCTCTTGAAGCAGCTCTGCTCATTTGCGATAACTTTTGAGGGTTATCCAAAAGCTCATTGACAGTTTTTATAAGAATATCATCAGTAAGGTCACATTCCTTTATCATCACCGCACCGCCAGAATCGGCAAGAGCCTTTGCATTGTACTCCTGATGATTATGCGTTACATTAGGTGATGGAATGAGAATAGATGGTTTGCCAAGCGCCGCAAGCTCACTTACAGTGATAGCGCCCGAACGAGCGATAACGAGCTGCGAATCAGCATATGCCTGAGGTGTATCGTATATGTAAGAAACCACATTTACATTTATGTCCTTCTCAACATCAAGACCCTTATCAGCAAGCAGCTTAACCACTCGCTCATAATCGCCCTTACCTGTTGATAGAGTGATATTGTATTTACCTTTATTATTAAGAATCAATGCTACCGCACCGTTATTAATAGCCTCTGCACCGAGGCTTCCGCCCATTATAAGAACAGATGGCTTGTCAATTGCCTTGGCACTAGCAGCAAATAGGTCTCTTTTTATTGGATTTCCGGTAAGCGTGATGTTGTAAGTATTCTTAAAATATCTGCGGCTATCCTCAAAGCTGATGGCAGTTACCCTGGCAAAGCTGTTTACCATTCGATTTGTTGCACCGGGGAAAACATTCTGCTCATGTATCATAACCGGCACCTTGCAAAGATGTGCTCCATACATTGTAGGACCTGAAACATACCCACCAGTACCTATTGCAACATCAGGCTTGAACTTCCTTATAATGCTTATTGCCTTAACAACGCCATATGCTGCCTTTAATGTAACAGCTATATTCTTTGGTGACAGGCTTCTCTTAAACCCGGATACCTCTACAAACTCGATATCAAACCCTGCTTTGGGGACAAGGGTGCTTTCAAGACCTTTTTTTGTACCTATGAAAAGAATCTGTGCATCAGGATTATTCTTTTTTATCTCACCTGCTATTGCAATAGCAGGATTAACATGGCCAGCTGTACCGCCGCCTGCAAGTAATACCTTCATATTGCCACTATCCTTTCATATGAATCTTATTTCGGATTCTTATTCTTTAGTTCCACTCCACTCGGCTTGGTAGTATGCTTGGAAATATTAAGCATAATACCCATAGCAACTGCGTGCATCAGTAGGGATGTACCGCCATAGCTAAAGAATGGAAGCGCCATACCTGTTACAGGCATAGTAGAAGTAACAACCAGAACATTAATTATCATTTCAACTGCAACAAGGGTTGTAATGCCTGTTGCAACAAGACTTCCAAATTTGTCAGGAGCGTTTATGGCAATCATAACACTCTTGAATATAAGTATGGCAAACATAAAGATTACTGCAACCGCACCTATATATCCTAGCTCTTCGCAGATAATTGAGAAGATAAAGTCATTGTGAGGTTCAGGGATATACAAGAACTTCTGTCTACTGCGTCCAAAACCTACACCGAACAGCCCACCGCTACCTATAGCATATAGGGACTGAACAATCTGCCAGCCATCACCAAGAATGTCCTTGAATGGGTCTTGGAATGATGTAAGACGCTGGAGTCTGTATGGCGATGAGAAAATCAACGCAATACCTGCTCCAAAGCCTAATGACCCAATAAGAGCAAGATGGCTGATCTTTGCACCTGCGGCAAAGAGCATCGCAACACCGATTAAAACAATAACAACGGTTGCGCTCATATGCGGTTCTGCAAGGAGCAAAATTGCGATTATTCCCAAAATACAGATATATGGCAGGAAACCTGTTCCAAACCTTTTTAGTTGCTTACCATTACCGCTAAGACCATTGGCAAAAAATAGAATAAGAGCAAGCTTGGCAACCTCAGACGGCTGGAAACCAATAACTTTTAGGTCAAGCCATCTTTTGCCTCCATTAATCTCCACACCAACTATAAGCACGGCAACTAAAAGAATAAAAGCAAGCCCCATAGCAGGTTTTGACAACTTCTTGTATCTTCTATAATCGATACCTGAAGTGACAAACATACAAAATATAGATATAATCGCCCAAGCGGTCTGTCTTTTAATAAAGTATAGAGCGTCACCATGATTAACCCTTGCAGCTTCTGAGCTTGAGCTGAATACCATTACCAAACCAAAGGCAATCAGAGCAAGAACTATAAGCAGAAAGCCAAAATCAAAATGCTTCTGTTTGCTTTTCAATGTTTCCACCTCTTATTGAGAATTTATCATACTGACAGATACACACCATAGTATGCCACAAGGGATAATATGCCACATACTATAGAGAATACCGATACAATCTTAACCTCGCTCCATCCACACATCTCAAAATGATGATGGATAGGACTCATCTTAAATACTCTCTTGCCTGTAAGCTTAAAGGATGCAACCTGAATAATTACAGAAAGAGCTTCAATAAAATATACAAAACCTGCAATGACTACAATCAAAGGATTCTTCATCATAAGTGCGAGAGTAGCCACCGCTCCACCAAGGAAAAGCGAGCCTGTGTCACCCATAAAAATCTTTGCAGGATATGAGTTGTATAATAAAAATCCGAGCAAACCGCCTATACAAGCGGCAGCAAAAAGTGACATTCCTTCTGAATATGGATATGCCACACCGGGGATAAGCGCCGAAGCACAGAAGAAAATCATAATAACAGCAGTAACACTTGATGCAAGTCCATCAACACCATCTGTAAGGTTAACTGCATTTGTTGTACCAAGGATAAAGAATATTGCAAATGGCATATACCACAATCCTAAATCTATGGTAATATTTGTAAAAGGTATTACGATGCTACTATCAAAAGCACCCATACCCATTCCTACAATAATAAATACTATTGCCGCAATAAGCTGAAGGACAAGCTTTTGCCAAGAACGAAGTCCTAGATTTCTCTTGAGGGCAATCTTTATATAATCATCAAGAAATCCGATAAGTCCGCAACCAATACTTCCTGTAAGGATAATAAGTGTCCCATTAGTAAGCCCATTAAATATGAGCATCGCCGCAGCGATGCCAGCGGCAAAAGCGATACCACCCATAGTAGGTGTGCCTGCCTTGGACTTGTGCCATGATGGACCAATATCCCTTATACTCTGACCAAACTTCCACTTGCGAAGAATTGGTATCGCAATAGGAGTGATAACCGCAGTTATAATAAATGCAACTAACGATGCATACCATAATTTATTCATTAGATTCACTCCCCTTCTCTAGTTCCTGCGTAACCAACTCAACAATATCCTCAAACTTCATACCTCTTGATGCCTTAAAGAGAAGAGTATCACCTTTCTCTACGCTGAGATTTATGTGCTGGGCGGCAGACTGATTATCATCAAACCAATACGCCATAGCACCGCCATTTTTAGCTTCTTCAACAATGTATTTTGCATTTTCTCCGACACATATAACAATATCCGCGCCGTTCTCTACCGCAAGTCTTCCAACCTGTCTATGGCAATCTTCGGAGAACTCACCCATCTCAAGCATATCACCCAAAACTGCAATCTTTCTACCAGTTGCAACGGTTTTCATAACCTGAAGTGATGCCTCCATAGATGCAACACTTGCATTGTAGCAATCTGAGATTATTTTTACTCCTGCGATAGTCTCAATCTCCTGTCGCATTTTAGATGGCTGATAACCCTCAGCACCCTTGATAATCAGCTCATTTTCAATGTCATAATATCTGCCTGCAACTATTGCTGCAAGGGCATTAAGCACCATATATCTGCCAACAACAGGGATTGTAAACTGTCCATATTCTGTTGTAAAGGATGTAGAGTCGGCAGTTTCCTGTATATCATAAGCAAGGATGTCTGATTCCTTATTATCAATACCAAAATATACCGTTTTTATACCAAGCTTTCCCTTCATGCTCCAGAGCAAATCATCATCACCATTAAGGACTAACAAGCCATCCTTATCGATGCCATCTATAAGCTCAAGCTTTGCCTTAAGTATACCCTCCTGACTGCCGAGGTTGCCTATATGTGCAGTACCAATATTAGTGATTATACCAAGTTGTGGCTTTGCCTGCAAGGCCATTGAGGATATCTCCCCAAAGTGGCTCATCCCCATCTCGATTACAGCCGCCTTATGCTGCTTTTCAAGGCTTAATAAAGTGAGTGGCATACCGATTTCATTATTCTTATTATCCGGGGTTTTTAAGGTGTTGAATTTTGTATTCATAACACCAAACACCATGTCTTTTGTACTTGTCTTCCCGACACTGCCTGTTATACCGATTACAGGAATATCAAACTTGGAGCGATAATATCCGCCAAGCTTTAATAATGCTCTTCCCGTATCCTCAACAAGGATAACGCAACTACCCTTAACATCTTTTTTATGAGAGATTACTGCCTTTCCACCATTATCAAAAAACTGTGGTATATAATCGTGGGCATCGTGGTTTTCGCCTACAAGCGCAACAAACAGACCTCCGTCCTTTGTACGGCTGTCTGTGGTCACATTGTCTATAAGCATCTGTGGGTCGCCACATAGCAGCTGCCCATCAAGAGCCTTTGTGATTTCATCAATTGTCAAAGATACCAATGCCCTTTCTCTCCTTTTTATAGAGGTAAATACTTTCTTACTACCTCTCGCTCGTCAAAATGAATCGTTTTGTCTTTGAATATCTGATAGGTTTCGTGTCCTTTACCTGCAAGGACAATCACATCATCAGGCTTCGCATGGGCAATAGCATACGCTATCGCATCCTCACGAGAGGTTATTGCAACTGTTTTTTCCTCGCTGCCTTTCATACCTTCTATAATATCCTGAATAATTGCATCAGGGTCTTCGGTTCTTGGATTATCAGAAGTTACAATGCAAACATCTGCACACTCGGTTGCAATTCTACCCATGATAGGTCTCTTTGTTCTGTCACGGTCACCGCCACAGCCAAAAACTGCAACTACTCTGCCCTTTGCAAAGCCTCTTACTGTTTTTAGCACGTTCTCAAGAGCATCAGGTGTGTGTGCGTAATCAATAAGGATAGTAAAATCCTTCCCTGTTGGAACAACCTCAACTCTGCCCTTAACACCAACTGCATTGCAAAGTCCTTCTGCCGCCTTGCTTGCCTCAAGACCAGCAGCAACGCAGCATCCGAAAGCAGTAAGTGCATTATAAACAGAGAATTCACCCGGAATTGCAAGACTTATATGATGCATCTGCCCTTTATATTTCAGGTCAAACTTGACACCCTCCGCAGAGAAAACTGTGTTTTCTGCCATAATGTCATAGTCTCCCTTGCAACCATAGCTTATACAATCGATTTTATGGGCAATAGACCTGCCATACGGGTCATCACCATTAATAACCACATTTTTACTCATATCAAAGAGCTTGCATTTAGCCTCAAAATACGCATCCATTGTTTTGTGGAAGTCAAGATGATCCTGAGTAAGATTCGTAAAAGCACCTACTGTAAACCCAACTCCATAGAGCTTATCAAAATATAATGAATGGGAAGAAACTTCCATAATTACTGTATCACAGCCTGCATCTACCATATCTGCATACAGCTTGTGCAAGTCAAGGGGATCAGGAGTGGTCATCTTCGCTTCGTATAGCTTATCACCAATAATATTATTTGCAGTACCGATAAGACCTGTCTTATGACCTGCTCTGTCGAGGATTTCCTTGATAAGATGTGTAACTGTTGTTTTACCATTTGTGCCTGTTACACCAATTACGGACATCTTATTTGAGGGATTGCCATAAAAATTGCTTGCGATTATAGACATAGCACTTCTTGACGACTCAACTACCACCTGCGGGATTGTCACGCCCTCTACTTCTCTTTCACAAATGATAGCTGATGCACCTGACTGCTCTGCCTGTGGGGCGAAGTTATGCCCGTCACTTGTTACACCGCAAAGGCAGATATAGAGGTCGCCCTCTCCGACCTTTCGTGAATCTATAGTAACGTTATTCACATCTACATCTTTGCTCAATGGTTTTTTTAGTTCTAAATTCTTAAGTAAATCAGAAAGTTTCATCATTCACCTACCTCCAGTGTTCTGAAGTCAACAGTAACAACTGTTCCCTGTTCAACCACAGTTCCTGCCGCAGGGCTCTGTTTATACGCAGAGCATGTAGAGCCATTGCCTGCTGCCGCAGCACCTACAACACGGATATTAAGCATACTGTTGCTTATTGCCTGTGTTGCCTGACTAACAGTACAACCTGCAAGATCAGGGACTGTAATTTTATTCGGTTCTTTATTTTCATCGGTATAAATCGTGATTGTAGAATTCATACTAACCTTTGTTCCGGATTTTGGCATCTGGTTAACAACCTTATCACCACTACCCTCAACAATGAACTTAAGATTATGCTGTCCAAGAAGACCCTTTGCCATATCAAGACTCATCTTCTTAAGGTTAGGAACAGGGGCTTCGAGTTTGTCAAGCTCCTCTGTCGTGTACTGGGTTTCAATATTCATATATTCAAGGATTTCTTCGAGAATTTTTCCTGCTACTGGTGCGGCGATTACACCGCCATAGTACTGACCGCCTCTTGGCTCATCAAGGAGAATAAGACAAGCAACTTGTGGGTCGTCAGCAGGAGCAAATCCTACAAATGATGCTATATACTTACCCATATTACGGGGGAACTTCTCTGAGGTACCTGTCTTACCTGCCACACGATAGCCGGATATATATGCATTACTAGCACCGCCGTCAGTTACTACCGATTCGAGATAACTCCTCATCTGGGCACTTGTTTTTTTAGATACAATCTGTCTTGTAACATTAGGCTGGAATGACTGAAGAACATTGCCTTCGTCGTCAACATACGCTTTAATAATATGTGGCTGAACGAGTACTCCGTCATTTGCAACTGCACAAACCGCTGTGAGCATCTGCATTGGTGTTATCTGAAAACCCTGACCAAATGAACTTGTAGCAAGTTCTACTTCATTAAAGTTATCATCAGCGTAGAACACACCTGTTGCCTCACCGCTAAGCTCGATGCCTGTTTTATCTAAAAAGCCAAAGCCTTTGAAATACTCCCTAAAGGAAGACGTGCCAACCCTTGCACCAATCTCGATGAATGCAGGGTTGCAAGAGTTCTGAATAGCCTTTGTGAAATTTTGAGTGCCATGGCCACCGGTTTTCCAACATTTGATAACACGGTCAGCTACCTTCTTCGAGCCACCGCAATAGAAAGTATCATTGTCCCCTATCAGATTTTCCTCTATCGCCATTGACGACACTAGGATTTTAAAAGTTGAACCCGGCTCATATGTATCAGAAATAGCTCTGTTTCTCCATAACTTTTGTAGATATTCATTAGCTTTAGCCGTCTTTTCTTCACCACTTAGGCCTTGAACCTCTTTGTTTACATTTTCATCTGCAATCTCAAAAGGCATATTAAGGTCATATGAAGGCTTGTTTGCCATGGCAAGGATTTCCCCTGTCTTGACATCCATAACGATACCCAAAGCACCATTACTAAGCTTATTATCAGCAACTGCGATTTCAAGATTCTTCTCTACAAAGTGCTGAATTGACTCATCAAGAGTAAGCATAACATTAACCCCGTCTTCGGGGTCTACATACCTTTCATAGTCAAAGGGCATATCGCTTCCCTTGGCACTTTTTGCAGAAGTAACTCTGCCTGCAACGCCCTTAAGTACACTGTCACAAGTAGCCTCAACACCACTAAGCCCCTGGTTATCAACACCTGTAAAGCCAATTACCTGCGCAGCAAATTCACCATAAGGATAGTAACGCTTGGAATCCTCGTCGATATTAATGCCTGAAACCTTTATTTCAGAGATGAATTCACGAACCTTATCAGCTTCGTCCTTTTCTACCTTTCTTTTAAGGATTTCATATGATGTGTTGGCTGTTATTTTTTTATAAACATCATCATACTCCATAGAAAGGCACTTACTAAGACCCTCTGCCACATCGTCAAAGTCGACCTTTTCCTTTTTCTCAAGGCTTCCTCGAAGTTCGGCGGGAGATACACTTACACTCTCTGCAGATGCGGATACCGCAAGCATCTTGCCATTTCTATCCATAATAGAACCTCTTTTTGAGGTTATAAGCCTATCTCGTGTTTGTTGTTCGGCTGCTTTTTTCTGAAGATCCGGCCCATCAACAAACTGAACATATGCTATTCTACCACACATAAAAACAAAGACAGCCATAACGCATATAAGCATAAAAAATATTCTTTTTTGTAAACGTGATTTTGACATAAATATCGCTCCAAAAAGCTAGAATTATCCGTTTCATGATGTCCCGATGGACACTTAAACAACCTTTTAAATAAGGCAAAAAAGGAGATGAACCTGCGGATGCTGTTCCAATCTCCTTTGTAATCGTACGCTACATTATTGTCCCACTATATAATAGCAGGCTCTAAAATATATATGTATAAGGGCAACTAATTATTCCATGTCAGTGCTCTGACGATACCCGTGAACACACCAAGTATTCCTTCATCACCGGTATCTGCCTTGTTGTCGTGCATCATTTCATCGTCACCCGATACGATTACGTAATTAGTCTGATACCTTTCGGGTTTTTGCATATTTAACTCATTCTCAGCAAAGTCTTCAATAGACTTTGTATCAACAGACTGCTCAATATTAAGCTCAAGCTGTGTATTTGCCGTTTGTTTATCCTTAAGCTCTTTTTTGAGGCCTTGTATAGTCTCATTCTGACCGTAGATATATACATATCTGCTGCAAATAATAATTGCTATAGAAAAAACTGCAAGTAGTGTTACAAGATGAACAAGATTTTGCTTCGCTCTAGCCGCACTCTTACTGCTAATCTTTCTTGTTGTCTTTACCTGGGGCTGCTCTGTTATATATTCAGTTTTATACGCACTTGTTCCGCTGATTACATGCACAGCTAGTCCCTCCGTCTATTTTTATATTCTTTCCAAGACTCGCAGCTTGGAGCTTGCACTTCTGGGGTTTTCAGCCAATTCTTTTTCTGATGGTAGTATAGGCTTTCTTGTAACTACCCTAAACTTTGGCTCGTTGCCGCATACACATACGGGAAAATCCTTTGGGCATGTGCAGCCTTGTGACAACTGGTTAAATGTGGTTTTCACTATTCTGTCCTCAAGGGAATGGAAGGTGATTATGCAAAGGCGACTGCCTTTACTAAGCTTGTCTGCAAGACGGCTGATAGCTCCGCTGAGCATATCCAGCTCATTATTAACCTCAATGCGTATTGCCTGAAAGGTTCTCTTTGCAGGGTGCTTACCCTCGTGGCGCTCCTGTGGTGAAAACGCACTTTTTATAACTTCTACCAATTCAAGTGTCGTTCTGATTGGTCTTTTTTCTACTATCTTTTTAGCAATCTTTCTTGCATTTTTGTCCTCACCATAATCAAAGATGATTCTTGTAAGGTCCTGCTGTGAATATTCATTAACAACCTCATACGCACTAAGAGGCGCATCGGTGTCCATTCTCATATCAAGTGGTGCATCAAATCGGTAGCTGAAACCTCTCTCCGGCTCGTCGAGCTGATGTGAGGAAACGCCCAAGTCAAGCATTGCACCATCTATACCATCAATATCCAAATTATCAAGAACATATTTTGCATTGCTGAAATTATCTTTTACTATTGTGACCCTATCCATATAAGGAGCTAATCTATCACTAGCTGCCTTAATGGCATTACTGTCACGATCAGTAGCGATAAGTCTGCCACTTGAGAGGTGACTACATATAAGGGAAGAATGTCCTCCGCCACCTAATGTACCGTCAAAATATATTCCGTCTGGCTTTATATGTAAGTTTTCTATAATCTCTGCGGCAAGAACAGGAACATGATTAAAATCCATTAAACCGTATCCTTTCAGCCCTTACAGACCAAGCTCTGCCATCTTCTGGGCAACCATATCTGAATTTTCTACGAAGTTGTGATAGTTGTATTCTTCCCACTCGGACTTGGACCAGATTTCAGCTCTGTCGCCAACGCCCATAAAGACAACATCCTTTTCAAGCCTAGCATGATCACGAAGTGTGGCAGGAACAAGGATACGCCCCTGCTTATCAAGCTCGAGCGTCTCCTTACTGCCGATGAGCAATCGTCTTATAAATCTGGACTCAGCTAGAGGAAGCTCGTTGATTCTTGCCTCAAGGTCGTCCCAGACTTCTTTTGGGAATACGAATAAGCAGTTATCAAGCCCTTTTGTGATAACAAAGATTTCCCCAATTTCCTCGCGGAATTTAACAGGTACCATCATTCTGCCCTTGGCATCCATATTAAGTTGGCATTCACCTGACATCATAATGATTCACCTCTTGATTTGGGAATTTCTTCCACTATTAGGCACTTTTCTCCACTTATATTGGAATTATACACCACATTTAACACAATTGCAATAGTTTTTTAAAATTTTCTTAAAGAAATTTTAATCAGTCATATATAATAGACCCCCTCAATATATTGTAATAAATCAGTTGTAAGTATCAATATATAGGAGTTTGTCCCATGTTTATATACAAATCGACAGGAGTGATAATGTGTTAAACTTTGATTACAAAAAACTGTGCGATGAAATTAACGATCTTAAGAATATGTATCCCTTTTTGGAAGTCACATGTGAAGGAAAAAGTATAAATAACAGGTGTATTTTCTGCATTACTTTTGGGAATGGTGATAAAGAAGTGCTTATAAATGGCGCTCATCACGGGCTTGAATGGATAACATCTCCGCTCCTTACGCAGTTTTTAAGGGATTGCTGCGATTCCTACACTCAGGGCAAACGCTATAAAGGTTACGACATGAGAGAGATTTACAATAATATAAAGCTGTACATTATGCCAATGATAAACCCTGACGGTGTAGATATAGTAATAAATCAAGGGAAAAGGTGGCAAGCTAATGCAAGGGGTGTTGACCTAAATCACAACTACAACGCCAGATGGGACCTTGCCCAAAAACTAGAAAGGGAAAACGGAATAGTAGGGCCTCGTTGGTCAAGATATGGCGGACCTGCCCCTGAAAGCGAACCTGAAACTAGGGCGGTAACAGATTTTGTAAGACAGCACAATATTCAAAGGCTGATTGCACTTCATACCCAAGGGGAAGAGATTTATTACAGCTTTGAAGGACTAGAGCCACCCCAGAGCCTATCGATAGCACTCCAGATGGCAGCCAAAAGCGGATACACAGTCTCAAGGCCCGAATCACTTGCATCCTATGGTGGGTGTAAGGATTGGTTTATTAGTGAATACCGAAGACCCGGCTTCACTATTGAGGCTGGTCGAGGAACGAATCCTCTACCTATAGAAATGTTTGATGAAATATACCAAAAGCTATCTGCCATCTTATTAGTAGGAATAGATATGTAATTTTTTCCTAAAGGGCGATTTTCTTAAAGGATTTTCAGATACATTGTCGAAACTATAGTTATAAGAGGAGAGGGGCTGGTGTTATATGGCAAAGGCAGTCGCCCGACTACACACCGACCGGGCGAAATAACATACGGCGGTGATAACCCGTTTTCTAAGAGTCGGTCAGAATTTACGAAAGGCAGGAAACAGTTTATGAAGATTACATTTGTTGGAAAGAAACTAGAATTAAGACAAAGCACAAAGAGTTGGGCTGAGAAAAAGCTCAGTAAGCTTGACAAGTATTTTGAAGATGATGCAGATATTAAGTTAGTTATTGGAAAAATCCGTGATAAGTTCACCATTGAATGTACGGTTTTAGCAAGAGGAACAATATTCAGAGTGGAAGAGACAGAGGACGATTTGTTCCTTGCCATCGACCATATTGTACCGGCGATTGAAAGGCAGATTCGTAAAAATAAAACACGACTGTCAAAACGCCTTCGTAGCGGAGCCGAAATGGCACCGACAGAGACAGATGACATATTTAAAGAGGAAAAGGAATTCAACATTGTTAGAATAAAGGCCATCCCCAAAAAGCCAATGTCACCTGAAGAAGCAATTCTACAGATGAACCTTTTAGGTCACAACTTCTTTATCTTTGAAAATAGCGACTTAAGCGATGTATCGCTTGTATATAAAAGAAAAGATGGAGACTATGGACTAATAGAATTTCAATAAACTTAAATAAAGCAAAAATGGTTGCGACGAGTGTCGCAACCATTTTTTATGTTATTTCCAATCTGGAAGTTCATCCAAAGTTATCACATTATCATGTGCATAGACTTTCCTTAGCATTTCCTTACTGGTATAGCTCTCTGATATTTCACCCGACGAGTTTATAACATACTCACCGCCCCATGTGGCAAACCATGACCACATTGCTCCATCTCTTATCATAAGGTCGGGGTCAGGAACGCATCCGTTTTCAGTAAGCGCCACAATCTTTTTCGTATCTGTATACTTTGCCGCCGCACTAAACATATCATACTGTGATGAATGAACATTGTTGCCTGCGTATATATCCTCACCGATTATATCTACATACTCATCACCAGGATACCAGCTTGCACTCTGACCATTATACACCCAGATAAGATTATTGAGTCCATGATAACCCGTAAGCCTATCATACATTATTGTCCAAAGTTCCTTGTATGCATCAGCGCCTGCGCTACCCCACCAGAACCATCCTCCACTTGCTTCGTGGAGTGGTCGCCATAGAACTGGCACATCCTCTGCCTGAAGCCGTTTAAGCTGCGTGGCAATTGCATCAATATCACTTATAATAAGCTTGTAATCCTCGCCCTCCTTATCCTGAAGGATTGCTTTAAGATCAAGACCTGTCACCGCATCGGTATAAAAACCCTTATACCAAGGATGAGCTGAATCATTAATCAGGAACTTTTCGGGAGCGTTCCAATGCCAACAGAATGTGACGATTCCCCCTGCCTTATCAAAGGCGATGGCAGATTCAACAGAATCATCTTTTGCACCATGTGCCACCCTCGATGGAGAATACTCCATCATATCAAGACCCAAAACAGCAGGAGTTTTCCCCGTCAGATTTCTGATTGCATTGAACTCCGCACCATTCATACCCTTGTAGCAGGTCTGCCCTGCTAGGATATTTGTGCCATAATTATCACAGAGCAGATTCATTAGCTTCTGTGTGCTTTGGGTTGCATTAGCGTTCACCAAAACGGGTGAAACATCAAATACATCTTCCCCCACTGACACAGAGGTTGTCACCTCAAGATAATCAAGGAAAATCCAGCCCCAATAGCTCGAAACAGTAACAGTATGAGTTCCTTTTTCAAGATATACTCTTTCAGCAATTGCGTCAGTTAGGGTTGTTGATGGAGTTTTAAGCTCTCCATAGCGTTTTCCATCTATATCAATATAGTTAGTCTTCTCACCACCATCACCTGCACTGCGAAAGTTCAGATTATAATGATTCGTCTTTTTTATATTTATTGTGAATGTGCAACTATCCCCTGTCGCCTTAAAACCTGTGACGCACTTGCCACCGGAATAGGACGAGCCGGATTTAATTGCAACATTTCCTTTGAATACTCCGCTTTCTGCTTCGTAACGAGATACCTCTTTTGATGAATCATATATTCCCCTAAATGTGAGGGCATCCCCAATATTATCCATAGTAGTTGGACTACTAAAGGCGAACACCTTTAATGTTACCTCTGTTAGGTCATCAGGAATGATTGTCTCACCTATATATGTCTTATCCCCACTACCTCCAAGGGAAGAGAATATATTAAGGGTCATTTCCTTAAGGGTGTTACCATTATACCAAGCAGAAACTAGGTAGATATCTTCGTCAGTATTGGTAGTATTGTAGGCAGTTACCTCCCCACCATAAGCACCGATACCATCATCGATATCAAATTGTGAGTCGACAAAAGCACCATTACCATCAATAACAACATCAAAAACATCAATTTGATTTGTTATAGGGGAATAGCACGCCTCGCCTTTTGTCCCCTCCATTGTGGATGGAATTACACAAAGACGGATATATTTGCCTGAATCTTTATCAGTAATGGTATATTCATACTCTGTGTTTGCGGTGGAAGAAAAACTCTCACCTACCGCTTCGTACACCTTAAAATCCAAAGCATCTGAGCGTTGCCAACAAGCAAGCGAGCCACTTTCGGGAGTGTTTTGATAATCTTCCTTATATGTATATGAACCTTTTATAACAGAGCCAATTGTAGCATTGCCTTTGACATCTATCGAGGCAACAGGCTTTTCTAGTCCTGTTATCGCATAAACACGAAAGTCATCTATGCACATAGCTCCTTTTGCAAGGTTTGCCTTACCAAACTGTATGCTATAAAAGTCGCTTACATTTAAGTCTTTAAAATTATAGTCGGTAACCGTTGTGTGGCAAGGCTCCATTGCATCAAGGGATACGCCCATATTAGCCTTGAATGTTTTCAAGTTAAAATCAAGAATAAATTGAAGATAAAACCACTTGGATTTACTACTTTCCGTGCAAGAAGCATCAGCCTCTGTGCCTGTGCTTTTATTTGTTCCGTTTATTAGTGGCGCACTAGCTTGAGGAAGATATACCGAAGCAATATTCTTGCCATTGCTGTCATAAAGGTATATATCCTGATTTGTGCTAATCTGTGAGGGATTGCGATACAATCTCATATCCACATACACAACACCCTCAGGACCCGATGCCGCTTCCTTTTCTCCTGTGGTTTTGTTAACCATTTCCATAGTCAGGTTGGGGAATTGGTTCTTCCCTGTGGAATACAAAAATCCTGTTGCGTTATTAGAATCTGACCCTGCTACCTTGTATGAAAAGCTCGGGCTATTGCTTGCAGTATACTGACTTGTATACCAATCATACTCTTCGCCTGTTATCCTATACTTTTTATTGGCAGAGGTATCATCCGCTTCATTAGTAACCTCTATAGCCTTTTCATCCGTTGTTTCAAAATCCTGTGCTGTATAATAGTAGTATGAAATCTTTGCATAAGAATCTAATGGGATGAACGTAGTGCAAGACGCAACAATTATAACCATTAAAAGACAGCTAACAATTCTTTTCATCCCAAGCCCTCATCTCTTAGTCGTCTATAATTTCTGTTACCTTACCAGTAGTGCAGATATATTTGTTTTCCATAATGAGGTCAGCTCCTACACCGATTGACTTGTAATCAGTTGTATAGTAGCCGCTATCATTTACTGTTCCATTAACTTCAAACGTTAGAAGCGCATCATATTTAAGGGGCGCATTCGCCATAACAACAGTGCCATCATTCTTTACGATAGGCTCCATATGTGACGATGGCTCAACGCTCTTAAGCACACCGATATCATCACTTCTACCTTTTTCACCAAGAAGGAATTTGGTGCCAACGCTCTGCTCAAGACCTTCAAGAGTCATTATTCTTATATCCCTTACATAAACAGTGTAGCTAAAGGACTGTGTTTTGATCTGTACTGCAGCTGGCTGTGCTATAAAACGCACATACACACCTACAAGACATACAATAATTGCGAGAACGATAAGTATATCAACGATGCTGATTTTCCCAAAAAGTTTGCCCTTTCTATCCATTAACATACTTACTTCGCCTCCTTTTCTGTTGAAAGACCTGTCATATATCCCTCGCCTGCAAAGCCTTTTCCGTGGAAGATAAGCTTTTCGCCGATGTGGTATTCTTCATTTGTAGAGCTAATAAGAGTTTCCGTTTCTGTGCCGCTAACCTTGAGCGTTACATATGCGGTGTACATATCTTCATATTCAACAGTTACATATGTGCCATTACCAAAGTTACCAACATCTTTCTTACTCTTGGTGTATTCGACCTTATGGAGAGTACCTTTGTCTGCGCTTTTAGCCCCTAAAGTAACTGCCTGTCCAACACTCTTTTCATACTCCTTTGCTGCCACTTCTGTAAGGCCGTCCATCTCAACGGTTACATATATATCAACTGTGTTTGTTGATGCTTTTTGGGTGGTTTGTCTGCCCTTTAAGAACCATACGCCACCGAAAGCGATAGCCACAATCAAAAGAATAACTGCAAGGTCAATCCAATTGAACTTTTTCATAAATTATCTCTCCGCCCTTTCTTTTTTGCAATCTGCAAGTATTTCACAGTAATAGTCTTCCATCTGCTCAACCATAGCCTTGGCTGTAAATCCCCTTTGGAAGATCTCCTTTGCCCCATCACTTACTGTATTATATAGGTCCTTATCATTAATCAGCTGTTCTATTTTATCCGCCATCGCCTGTGGGTCCTTAATTGGTACAACAAAGCCATTCTGCCCATTTTTTATAAGCTCGGGATTGCCACCATAATCACTCACAACAGCAGGCTTACCAAGACACATTCCCTCAAGAAGCGAAAGGCTTGCTGCCTCTGTACCAAATGATGCATTTGCCTGAATATCCAAAACATTCATAAGAGGAGTGACATTAGTTAAAAAGCCTGTGAACACTACTGTTTCACCAAGTCCGTCTCTTTTTGCCTGTGCCTTAAGCTCCTCTTCACACTCACCTGTGCCTGCAATTACAAACTGTACATTATAGCCTTTATCTTTAAGGATTTTTGCAGTTTCAATATAATATTTATGACCTTTAACCTCTGTAAGTCTTGCAACGATTGCAACAATTGTGGCATCAGATATAAGACCTAAATCAGCTTTTGCCTGCCTTTTTTCCTCTGGTGTAAGAACAGTAACATCCTTAACACCGTTATATATCACGCGCACTTTTGCATCCTCTACACCTGTGTCGGTAAGGTTTTCCTTCGCCGCCTGGGCTACAGCGATTATTCCGTCAGCCGCTCTCTTGTTAAGAAGACTATTGGCAAATCTGCCGATGCCCTTTGTGAGATTTTCCTTAGGTGGGAACACACTATGACGGGTATATACAACCTTAATCTTTCTGCTGACAAGCTTTGCTGCTATCCTTGCTGAAAGAACAGCATGAGAATGAACCATATGTGGCTTGACTCTTTTAATTATTTTAACAAGCTCATTAAGACCTGTTTTGCTAAAGGATTTTTCAGCAAGCCCATCGCAGGTAATAACCGTAAAGCCCAAATCCACTACAGCAGCCTCAAGCTTACTGCCTGTTGGCAGAACAACTGTAACATCAAATTTCTCTCTATCACATTCGGACAGGTAGGTAAGAAGGTATCTTCCTGCACCGCCGATGTTTGAATCACTAATAACATGAAGAATCTTAATCAATCAAAGCACGCTCCTCTCGACCGTTTGCAATACGGGATGTGGCGCTGCCCAAACCCATCAGCATCCAGAATATAAGTACAACTCGGTAGTTGTACCATACATAGTCAAATGCACCCTGACACATAAAGGCAATCGTTCCTGATAGGATAGCAACTGCAATTACCGTTTGCGCTGTCTTCTTCTTTGCAAAATCCGCTATTAATCTTCTCCAGAACAAAAGCATTATAAAGAACATTACCAAAAGTCCAACAATGCCCATCTCAACAATAAGCTGAAGATAGATATTATGTGAATGCGGTGCGTAGATATTGCTATATGCATAGAACGGATATATTCTTGCAAAGGCTCTTTCGCCAATACCAATACCTACAAACCAAAAGTCAGCAAGAAGCTTGAATACGCCATACCAAATATTAACACGATATGATGTTGAGCTATCAGATGTATCTCCGATACTTGTAAATCGTTCAATAATCGATTGGGGCATTATAAAAGGAGCTACCACAGCGCCTGCAAAGAGGAACGCTATATATCTCTTATTCACAATGAAAATATAGATGCCGATACCAACGATGATACCTATCCAACAGCCTCTTGACTGTGTAAACACAAGGCAAAGGCTCGCCGCACCAAGAACTCCTGTATAGTATAGTCTTGAAAGCCATCCCTTACATGACCAAATCATGGCAAGTGCAAGTGGGATTGCCAAAATAAGATATTCACCAAGTACATTAGGATTGCCCAATGTGGAATATACACGAACGGAAATATCCTCAAACATCTCTTCATCAAGCCAAGCATGTCCAATGTTGTCACCAAAGAAGTATTGGAAAATACCAAATGCCGACACAAGAAGTGAAGATGTTAAGAATAACGATACAAACCAATGTAGCTTTCTTTTGCTGTCAACTGCTGTACTTGTTACAAAATACATGGCGATAAACATAAGGTATACCAGCCATATCTCCACGCTCTTTTTTACAGAGTATGATGTAACCGAATAGAAAAGCTGAACCAGTACAAAGAGAAGTATCATAAATGATACACCGTCGAATTTAAAAAGTGGCTTTTGATTAACAAGGCGATCAAGAATATATGCCATAAACACATATGCCGCAAGGCCTATACAAACAATTGTTGGGAAGATTGGAGCAATAAAAACAAGAGCATAAAGTCCTGCTTCATATCGCCACAACACCACCAGCATTGCCGTAATCCCAACTATTGCAACGGGCGCAAGAATGGGATGTATAACGGATGCACCGACCATTATAAGACCATTTAATATTCCAAGAAGGATAGAATATCCACCCTTTTGACTTTCAACAAATTCGATATCAAAGTCATCACCAAGCACCCACTGGGCAAACTTGAAGATAAAACTATGCTTTATATATCCAACAAGAGGCTTGTTAATCCACACAAGAAGTCCGCCAACAATCGCCATCACAGCACATACAATTGCAGTCATACCAAGTGATGGATTCAGTCCCAAAAGACCAATGGCAAATATAAGGAGCATAAGTCCATAGAATCTGCTGTCAAGAGTAATGGCATTGGCAATCTGCATCTTTGCAAGACTGCACAAAAAGCTGTTCTCTACAGAACTGCCTAGCTTCTCGCCAATTTTATAGACTCTCTCAAATGGCTTTGTTAACAGGCGGTACGTCGCCGATGTGGATAATGTATCATCAGCTGTGTCATTTAATAACCAACTACCGATAAGGCTCTTTTTCCAATATTCAGTAATCCACTTGCCGATTTTATTTATTGTTTTACCACAAAAACTCTCGTAATAAAAACACTTTAAGGCTTGTAATCCCGCAACTATCATTCTTTGTCATCTCCTTGCCCTTTAAGTTTATTAATAACTCCTGTAAAAAATATTGCTGCTATGTACACTCCGCCACCTATACATACGATAAGTACTAAGGAAATAATCGGTGCCATCGCTTGTGTAAAATGGCTTATAGTCATAGACACAATCGCCATAAGAGCTGTGGCAAATATAATTCTTATTATCACGGACCATAGGTACCTGTCCATAAATTTAATAACCTTGTTCATCTTCACACAAAGAAACACTGCGATAGTAAGCAGTGCAACGGATGATGCAAGGGCAAGACCTTTAACGCCTAAATCCGTTGTGTAGAAAAGAGAGATTGCAATAATGACATTTACCAATATACCCATAATAGAGGCATACATAGGCGTTTTTCCATTCTGCATTGCATAAAAGCATTTATTTAGTACCTCATTAATTCCAAGGCCAATCATACCAATTGCAAAGAAGGTCAGTGAGCCTGCTGTAATAACAGTTGATTGGGAGGTAAACTCACCTCTCTCATAAATCACTTGAACGATCGGCTTTGCAAAAAGCATCATTCCTATAGAAATAGGCATTATCAAAGCAAACATTGATGAAAATGCTATCTTCATAGTACCGGCAAACGCCTTTTTATCCTCCGACGCGCTGGCTCTTGAAAGAGCAGGGAAGATATAATTGGTGATTGCAAATGTAAACACGCCAACAATTATGATAAACAGCTTATTTGCATATTCAAGTCCTGCGATTGCACCCTCACCAAGCTTTGATGCAAAACGGGTATTTATCACAACACACACAGGCTGTACCCATGAGCTTACAAGGATTGGAAGCGCAAGACGGAACACTTCGTTTAGTCCCTCTTCCTTAAGATTAAGCCTGAATTTATATCGATATCCTTTTTTTATTAGTGATGGAATCTGCACAATAATCTGCAAGCTCCAAGCAATTGTCAGTGCAACCGCCATGCCATATATGCCAAACTTATTATTAAAGAAGAACAGATATACAAGCACCGCTCCATTGGACACAAGACTGATTATAGCAGGGATTGTAAACTCATCAAGAGATTGCAAAATCCCAACAAAGACATATGCTACACCTGTAAAAAGTGCAGTAGGGAGCATAATGATAAGTAGTGTTGCAGAGAGGTCAATCCCCTCTGCCCCAAGTCCCGGAGCATAAAGAGTTGTTATCTGCTTTGCAAAAATTGCGCCTATCACGCAAAATGTAATTGAAAACAAAAGAATAATATTTAAGAAGGTATTGGCAAAGTCAAATGCCTTTTTTCTGTCCTTTTGAAGATGGCTATTAAAAACAGGAATAAAGGTAGAAAGCACTGCCGCACCAAGAGCTAAATCAAAGAAAAGCAACGGAAGTCTGCTTGCGCTAAGATATGCATCGGACTCCATACGTGTTCCATAATAATTGGCAAAAACCACATCACGCATCATTCCAAGCACCTTTGCCATAAGAATTGCGATAGTGATAATGCTGACAGTTTTTACTGCTTTTTTACTCTTTTCAGACATTGAGCTTCCCCTTTCTTTGTTAATAGTCTAAACTTAATTAAGGGGGTGTTTAAAAAACAAAGTTTTTAAACACCCCATCATTTCTTTAGGGGACAGGAAAAATACGTGCTAAAGCCTTAATTATCGCAATTTTGCTATGCAAAACGCTTGCATTCGGGCGTTTAGTTGCAAATGGACAAACTGAACCAACGGGATACCCAACGGGTTACCTAGCTGGTTTCCCAACGGGCTACCTAGCGTGCTACCCAACGGGATACCCAATGGGGTACCCAGCCGATTACCCAACGGATTACCCAACGAGTTTCCAAATTGGCTACCCAAAGGGTAAAGTTTGCTCATACCATAAGACATAAAATCATTTGTAAAACTTGAAAAAATTCAAATCTTACTCCCCACATCATCATATACTCTAGCTTAGTTTTCATATAATAGCTACTTATACCGTTGTATGCGGTATACACTTTATATGTCTGCTAGATTATTTATCTGCCACATAATAACGCACCAATTCTTCCAAAAGTTCATCCCTTTCGATTCTACGAATAAGGACTCTGGCATTATTATAGCTGGTTATATATGAAGGATCGCCCGACATAATATAACCTACAAGTTGGTTAATAGGATTATATCCTTTTTCCTTTAATGCCTGATAAACTGCGTCAAGAATTTCCTGTGCCTCGTTTTCGGGTTTTTTAAATCCAAACATCATTGTTTCTTGCATGACGATTCCTCCTCATTGCTAATATACAATCAAATTTAAGGCAGAAAATTTAATCTCTAAGCTCTGCATTAAGCTTCTGCTTAAGCTCTGCCATTATCTTATTCATAACTTCATTAACATCTGTATCTGTAAGGGTTCTATCAGATGCACGGAAAGAGATTGAGTAAGCAACACTCTTATATCCTTCCTTAACCTGAGCGCCCTTATATACATCAAAGAACTTGTACCCTTCGATAATATCTGTCTTTGTCTTGCTAATGATATCTTCAATCTTCCTTACTGGGATACTATCCTCGATAAGAACTGCAATATCTCTTGAGGTTGCAGGGAACTTTGGAAGACTCTTATACTTACTCTTAAGGTTCTTGCATTCCATAACCATATCAAAATCAATTACTGCCACATATGAAGGAGCATCGATTTCATAATTTTCCTGAACGGTTGGGTGAATTCTACCAATAGTTGCAGCTGGTCTTTTTCTAAGGCTGATATGTGCTGTCTGACCTGGGTGGAATGTTGCATTATCCTGAAGTGGCATAATATCATAAGCCCTGATACCAATAGCCTCAAACATATTTTCAACTACGCCCTTAAGGTCATAGAAATCACAATCGCCATACATACCGATTGTAAGCATCTTCTTCTCCTGTGGGAGAGGCTCGCCCTGGACAGGAAGGTACACCTTACCGATTTCAAAGAGCCAAGCGCTGCTGTTTCTATGATTATAGTTAA
>JAQVYH010000004.1 GCA_029004515.1 Eubacteriales bacterium
AAGTCCTGCTAGGGAAAGAAGCTCTTTTCGTCTTGGTGAGTTCGATGCTAGTATTATCATATCTTTTGTCTGCCTTTCTATTATGTCTTTTTACTTAAATTGTCTTAATAAGTTTTTCTAAGTATTTCTTCGAATAAACAATGTCTTCTATTTGCTTTTCTCCGTGGATTTCACGTTCAATGGTTATTGCTCCATCATATCCAACTGCTCTTAGTTTTTGAATAAATAATGGATAATTAACTTTGCCATCGCCGATTCTCTTTTCTTCTCCAAGGTTCTTTCCATCGGTTGGATAATCTCCATCCTTACCATGTACACCCATCACATATTTACCAAATACATCCAGAGCGTCCACAGGGTTTGCCTTGCCATACAGAATAAGATTTGCAGGATCAAGATTGATTCCCAAATTGCCTGTGCCAATCTCCTCAATGGTACGAAGTAGTGTTACAGGAGTTTCTTGACCTGTTTCAAACAAGAAATACTGTTTATTACTCTTCACATATTCTGCAAGGCCTTTAAGCACAGGTAGCAACTGTATATACTCATCACTAGTTGGAATCTCTGGGATAAAACCCACATGGGTTATCATCTTATCAACGCCAATTTCCACTGCGAAGTCTGAGCCTTTCTTTAGCTCTTTAAGACGAGTACCACGGTATTTTGACGGCACCAAGCCTAAAGTTGCGGGGCCTGAATAGAAATCCCAAACTGCAGGACCACTCCACCCACACCATAAAGCAGTAATTTCTATATCAAATTCTTTTGACGCTTCTCTAACCTGCTCTGCCATTTCATATGTGAAATATCGAGCGTCCCAACAATTAAGCTGACAGGTATGAATATCTATATCCGCTAGCTTTTTAAATGCATCTCTGATATCCAAATCCAGTCCTAGAATTACACCGAGTTTCATGTCTACTCCACCTTACAATACCGATTCCTATTTATATTTTACTATATAAAAGCTTTGCATACAACATAAAGAATAATTGAGGTTCTTTCATGCAATTTCTTTCTGTAACTCAATATATACCCAGGTCACTGAATTGTCAAGAATAATATGCATGACTACAAAAAAAGAGGATTACCTTATGGCAATCCTCTTTAGATAACTGTATTATCAGATATCGGAAATTATCCAATGATTTCTGAAACTACGCCTGAACCTACTGTTCTGCCGCCTTCACGAATAGCGAAACGAAGTTCCTTTTCGATAGCGATAGGAGTAATAAGTTCTACATTCATTTCAATATTATCACCAGGCATGCACATTTCTGTACCAGCTGGGAGAGTGATAACACCTGTAACGTCTGTTGTTCTGAAATAGAACTGAGGTCTGTAGTTATTGAAGAATGGCTTATGACGACCGCCTTCTTCCTTAGACAATACATAAACCTGACCCTTAAACTTTGTATGAGGCTTAATTGAGCCTGGCTTAGCAAGAACCTGTCCTCTCTTGATTTCGTTTCTCTGAACACCACGAAGGAGAGCACCGATATTGTCACCAGCTTCAGCATAGTCAAGAAGCTTTCTGAACATTTCAACACCAGTTACAACAACTTTTCTTGATTCTTCTTCAAGACCAACGATTTCTACTTCATCACCAACGTTAACCTGACCTCTTTCAACTCTACCTGTAGCAACAGTACCACGGCCAGTGATTGAGAATACATCTTCGACTGGCATAAGGAAAGGAAGATCACTCTTACGCTCAGGAGTAGGAATGTAAGAATCTACTTCTTCCATAAGCTTAAGAATTGGAGCATATTCTGGTGCGCTTGTATCAGTAGAAGCACATTCGATAGCCTTAAGAGCTGAACCAGTAACAACTGGGATATCATCACCTGGGAATTCGTATTCTGTAAGAAGTTCTCTGATTTCCATTTCAACGAGCTCAAGAAGTTCTGGATCGTCAACCTGGTCAGCCTTGTTCATGAATACAACGATATAAGGAACACCTACCTGACGAGAGAGAAGGATATGTTCTCTTGTCTGAGGCATTGGACCGTCAGCAGCTGATACAACGAGGATAGCGCCGTCCATCTGAGCAGCACCTGTGATCATGTTCTTAACGTAGTCAGCATGTCCAGGACAGTCAACGTGAGCGTAGTGACGGTTGTCAGTTTCATACTCAACGTGTGAAGTAGAGATAGTGATACCTCTTTCTCTTTCTTCTGGAGCCTTATCAATCTGGTCGTAAGCAGCGTAATCAGCCTTGCCCTGAATAGCGAGAACCTTTGTTATAGCTGCTGTAAGAGAAGTCTTACCATGGTCAACGTGGCCGATTGTACCAATGTTAACATGAGGCTTATTTCTTTCAAATTTTGCTTTTGCCATTTTATTTTCCTCCTTAATAATATATTAGAATAATAGTTATTTTACAATATTATACAATACTTCATTTTAAAAATCAAGCATTGTTTTTAGCCTTTGCTGTGATAATTGATTCCTGAATGCTCTTTGGAACAGCTTCATAATGGCTAGGCTGCATTGAGTACTGACCACGACCCTGTGTTCTTGAACGAAGCTCGGTAGCATAACCGAACATTTCGCTAAGTGGAACATTAGCTGCGATCGCCTGTACACCATTTCTAGCGTCCATACCAAGAATCTGTCCACGACGAGAGTTAAGGTCTCCCATAACATCGCCCATGTATTCTTCAGGAACAATAACGTCAACACGCATGATAGGTTCTTTAAGAACTGGGTCAGCCTTCTTACAGCCATCCTTGAATGCCATTGAACCGGCAATCTTAAACGCCATTTCAGAAGAGTCGACTTCATGGTATGAACCATCATAAAGTGTAACCCTAACGTCAACTACATTGTAACCTGCGAGCACACCAGTCTGCATAGCACCCTTGATACCTGCATCAACAGCTGGGATATATTCCTTAGGAATTGCACCGCCGACAACCTTGTTAACGAATTCGTAACCCTTACCAGCTTCAAGTGGTTCCATTTCAATAAGAACATGTCCATACTGACCCTTACCACCTGACTGACGAGCATACTTATGCTCAACCTTAACTGCGTTACGGATTGTTTCCTTATATGAAACCTGAGGATTACCAACATCAGCTTCTACCTTAAATTCACGAAGAAGTCTGTCAACGATGATTTCAAGGTGAAGCTCACCCATACCAGCGATGATTGTCTGACCTGTTTCTTCGTCTGTATAAGTCTTGAAAGTAGGATCTTCTTCTGCAAGTTTTGCAAGAGCTAAACCCATCTTTTCCTGACCAGCTTTTGTCTTAGGTTCGATAGCAACACGGATAACAGGTTCTGGGAAATCCATAGACTCGAGGATGATAGCGTGATTTTCATCACAAAGAGTATCACCTGTTGTTGTATTCTTTAGACCTACTGCAGCAGCAATATCACCAGAATATACCATTTCGATATCTTCTCTGTGGTTAGCATGCATAAGGAGAATACGACCGATTCTTTCCTTGTTGTCCTTGTTTGCATTATAAACGTGTGAACCAGCAGCAAGAGTACCTGAGTAAACTCTGAAGAAACAAAGCTTACCTACGAATGGGTCAGTTGCAATCTTGAATGCAAGAGCTGCAAATGGTTCTTCGTCAGATGAGTGTCTGTATTCTTCTGTTTCTGTACCAGGAAGTACCCCTTTGATTGATTCAACATCTGTAGGTGCAGGCATATAATCAATGATAGCATCGAGTAATGGCTGTACACCCTTATTTCTGTAAGAAGTACCGCATGTAACAGGAACCATTTCGTTAGCAATAGTAGCCTTACGGATAGCCTTCTTAATTTCAGCTTCTGTAAATTCTTCACCTTCAAGATACTTCATCATGAGATCTTCGTCTGTTTCAGCAACAGATTCTAAAAGAGCCGCATGGTATTCATCAGCCTTATCCTTCATATCTGCAGGAATTTCTGCTGATTCCATAACTTTACCGAGGTCATCGGTATAGATAATAGCACTCATCTTTACAAGGTCAATCATGCCTTTAAATTCATCTTCAGCACCGATTGGGAGCTGAATAGGAACAGCATTGCATTTCAGTCTGTCCTTGATCATACCAAGAACATTGTAGAAATCAGCACCCATAATGTCCATCTTATTAACATAGACCATTCTAGGTACCTTATATTTATCAGCCTGTCTCCATACAGTTTCAGACTGAGGTTCAACACCACCCTTAGCACACATAACAGTTACAGAACCGTCAAGTACGCGAAGTGAACGTTCAACTTCTACAGTGAAGTCAACGTGTCCGGGAGTGTCAATGATATTGATTCTATGGCCGTTCCACTGGGCTGTTGTAGCAGCAGAAGTGATAGTAATACCACGTTCCTGTTCCTGCTCCATCCAGTCCATTGTAGCAGCGCCTTCATGAGTTTCACCAATCTTATGAACTCTACCTGTATAAAAAAGAATTCTTTCAGTAGTGGTTGTCTTTCCGGCATCGATATGGGCCATAATACCTATATTTCTGGTTTTTTCTAAAGTAAAAGCTCTACCCATTATTTTCCTCCATAACCGATTAGGTTATTCACAGATTACCAACGGTAATGTGCGAAAGCCTTGTTTGCTTCTGCCATCTTGTGTGTATCTTCCTTTTTCTTTACAGACGCACCTGTATTGTTAAGAGCATCCATAATTTCAGCAGAAAGTCTTTCACGCATAGTTCTTTCGTGACGAGCACGAGAGTAAACTGTGAGCCATCTAAGACCTAATGTCTGCTTTCTGTCAGGGCGTACTTCCATTGGAACCTGGTAAGTTGCACCACCAACACGACGAGCCTTAACCTCTAACTGAGGCATTATGTTATTCATAGCTTCTTCAAAAACCTCGAGTGGGTCTTTGTCAAGCTTTTCCTTTATGATGTCAAATGCATCATAAACAATTTTCTGCGCCACACCCTTCTTACCATCAAGCATAATGCTGTTGATAAGTCTAGTTACAATTTTGCTATTGTAAAGTGGATCAGGCAATACATCCCTTTTTGGGATAAAACCTCTTCTTGGCACTTTTCTTCCCTCCTATTTGTGATTTTTCAGGGCGATTTTCACCCTTTCACTGGAAGTGCATTAGCACTTCAGGTACTCGAGACGCATTGCGTCCCGTCAGTGCGCAGATTAAAGGTATATTAATAAAAATATATATTAAAAAACGCACTTGTTTGAGTTTAAACAAAATTACTTTGCAGCCTTTGGTCTCTTAGCACCGTATAAACTACGGCTCTGGAGCCTTCCTGCAACACCTGCTGTATCAAGAGTACCACGGATAATGTGATATCTAACACCAGGTAAGTCCTTAACTCTACCACCTCTAATGAGAACAACACTATGTTCCTGAATATTGTGACCAATACCTGGAATATACGCTGATACTTCAATACCGTTTGTCAGACGAACTCTGGCAAGCTTACGAAGAGCTGAGTTAGGCTTTTTAGGAGTCATTGTCTTAACTACTGTACATACGCCTCTCTTCTGAGGAGATTCTGTTTCAATAGGCTTCTGCTTAAGTGTGTTAAAACCACGACCCATAGCAGGTGACTTTGATTTCTTTACAGAAGTCTGACGACCCTTTCTTACTAACTGATTAAATGTTGGCAATTGCTTCGCACCTCCTTGGATTATAATAATATAACAGCAACGGCTGCACCTACGCTAATACCGCAGGCTTGACCGAGTTGTTCCATGGATTCAGCCATAACAACCTGTACATTATTGATCCTGCACAGATTAAGGAAAGGCTGTTTAACATTATCTTCACAGTCAAGGGCGACAAAGGCCTTACCGGCTTCGCCGTCCTCCACTGCTTTTTGTGATTGTTTTATTCCTATAACTTTTTTGTCTGTCGTTAAATCTTCTAACATGAGAAATTCCCGATTTCCTTTCATTTCCGGATAAACGGATATCATTTGACGCAAAGCACAAAGATTATATCACTCTTTTTTGCTTTTGTCAACTATATTATTCCATTCCGAAATCTGAATCAACTACAGCAGCTTCTTCAACAGGATTTATAGCGACATTTCTGTATTTCTGTAGGCCTGTACCTGCAGGGATAAGCTTACCGATGATAACATTTTCTTTAAGACCGATAAGTGGATCAATCTTACCCTTGATAGCAGCATCTGTAAGAACTCTTGTTGTTTCCTGGAACGATGCAGCTGAAAGGAATGAATCTGTTGCAAGAGAAGCCTTTGTGATACCCATAAGAACATCACTGTAAACTGCTGGCTCTTTGCCTTCAGCAATAAGCTCCTTGTTTGCAAGGTAGATTTCATTTTTATCAACCATTAAGCCTACAAGATATTTAGAATCACCAGATTCCTCAACTCTTACCTTACGCATCATCTGACGAACGATAACTTCAATATGTCTATCGTCGATGTCAACACCCTGAAGTCTGTAAACACGCTGTACTTCCTGAATAAGGTAGTTATGAACAGCGCCAACACCCTTAATTTTAAGGATATCATGTGGATTTACAGAACCCTCTGTAAGTTCGTCACCAGCTCTGAGAACATCGCCCTCACGAACGCTGATTCTTGAACCGAATGGGATGAAATATGTTGCAGATTCACCAGTTTCCTGGTTAGTAACAACGATTTCTCTCTTCTTCTTGCTATCCTGAATGCTTACTACGCCGTCGAGTTCTACTATAATAGCAAGACCCTTTGGCTTTCTAGCTTCGAACAATTCTTCTACACGAGGAAGACCCTGTGTAATATCATCACCGGCAACACCGCCTGTATGGAAAGTACGCATTGTAAGCTGTGTTCCTGGCTCACCGATTGACTGTGCAGCGATAATACCAACTGCTTCACCGATGTTAGCTTCATCTGCTGTTGCAAGATTAGCACCATAACACTTAGAACATACACCGCACTTCGCACGACAGGAGAGTACTGAACGGATTTTAACTTTAGTAATTCCGGCAGCAATAATCTTCTTTGCATCTGGATCTTTGATAAGACCGTTTCTTGGGAAGATTATTTCGCCTGTTGATGGATCAACGATGTCTTCAGCTGCATATCTGCCTGTAAGACGATCGAAAAGTTCTTCGATAATTTCGTTATGATCCTTAATTGTTGAAACTTCAATACCCTCATCAGTTCCACAGTCAATCTCACGAATGATAACTTCCTGTGATACGTCAACAAGTCTTCTTGTAAGGTAACCTGAGTCAGCAGTACGAAGAGCTGTATCAGCAAGACCCTTTCTGGCACCGTGAGTTGAAATGAAGTATTCCAAAATATTAAGACCTTCACGGAAGTTAGCTCTGATTGGAATTTCTACTGTACGACCTGATGTATCCGCCATAAGACCACGCATACCGGCAAGCTGACGAATCTGATTGATACTACCACGGGCACCAGAGTCGGCCATCATAAAGATTGGGTTGTACTTGTCAAGGTTCTTCATAAGAGCCTTTGTTACATCATCACTTGCGTTACTCCAAGTTTCGATAATCATATTGTAACGCTCTTCGTCTGACATAAGACCGCGTCTGAATGTCTTTGTGATTTCTTCAACCTGCTGTTCAGCTTCTGAAAGAATTCTAGCCTTAACGCCTGGGATTTCCATATCAGATACGCTGATAGTGATAGCACCGCGAGTTGAATATTTATAACCCATAGCCTTGATGTTATCAAGAACTTCTGCAGTTTCAGCAGCACCGTGTACCTTTATGCAGTTTTCAACTATTTTACCAAGAGCCTTCTTACCAACAAGGAATGAAATTTCAGGAACGAAAATGTTTTCTTCCTTAGTTCTATCAACAAAGCCAAGATCCTGAGGAACCTTTTCGTTGAAGATGAGTCTACCGATTGTAGTATCCACAACAGCTCTGTGAATTTCACCATCAATTTCCTTTTCCAAGCGAACCTTGATAGGAGCATGAAGACCAACTGCATGGTTTTCATAAGCAAGGATTGCCTCGCTAAATGTTGAGAACACCTTACCTTCACCGATTTCGCCTTTGAATGCGCCTTCTTCAGTGAACTTTGCAGGCTTTTTACCCTGTGCTTCGAGCTCTTCATTTATCTTAATAAGGCAAGTGCCATTTTCATCAGGTGTCATATAGTTAACACGAGATTCAACTACGAGTCCACTATCACCAGCGTCTGTAATTACAACTTCCTTTGGCTTGCAGATAGTAAGGTAATAACTACCAAGTACCATATCCTGTGTAGGAACAGTAACAGGCTTACCATCCTGTGGCTTAAGAAGGTTGTTAGCTGAGAGCATAAGGAATCTTGCTTCAGCCTGTGCCTCTACTGACAATGGTACGTGAACAGCCATCTGGTCACCATCGAAGTCAGCGTTATAAGCTGTACAAACGAGTGGATGGAGCTTAAGAGCACGGCCTTCTACGAGTACAGGTTCAAACGCCTGAATACCAAGTCTATGAAGTGTAGGAGCACGATTAAGGAGAACTGGGTGTTCTTTAATTACCTGTTCAAGTACATCCCATACCTCGTCCTTAAGACGCTCAACCATTCTCTTTGCGCTCTTTATATTATGTGCATGACCGTCTTCAACAAGTTTTTTCATAACAAATGGCTTGAAAAGTTCAACAGCCATTTCCTTTGGAAGACCGCACTGATAAATTTTAAGTTCTGGACCAACTACGATAACGGAACGACCTGAGTAGTCAACACGCTTACCGAGAAGGTTCTGACGGAAACGACCCTGCTTACCTTTAAGCATATCTGAAAGAGACTTGAGAGATCTGTTACCAGGACCAGTTACTGGTCTGCCGCGTCTGCCATTATCGATAAGGGCATCGACAGCTTCCTGAAGCATTCTCTTTTCGTTTCTTACGATGATATCAGGAGCACCAAGCTCAAGAAGTCTCTTGAGACGGTTGTTTCTGTTAATTACTCTTCTGTAAAGATCATTAAGGTCACTTGTTGCAAATCTACCACCGTCAAGCTGTACCATAGGACGGATTTCTGGCGGAATTACAGGAACAACGTCAAGCACCATCCATTCAGGTCTGTTACCTGACTGAGCGAAGGCTTCAACAACTTCAAGTCTTCTTGATAGTCTAACCTTCTTCTGTCCTGTTGCATCCTCAAGTTCCTCACGAAGCTCGTCAGAAAGAGCGTCAATATTAATGTCTTCAAGCATCTTCTTGATAGTTTCGGCACCCATACCTGCTTCAAACTTATCGCCGAATCTTTCAGCTGCTTCTCTGTATTCCTTTTCGCTAAGCAACTGACCTTTCATAAGTGGGGTCTTACCTGGGTCTGTAACGATATATGCTGCAAAATAGAGTACTTTTTCAAGAATTCTTGGTGAAATATCAAGAAGAAGACCCATTCTACTTGGGATTCCCTTGAAATACCAAATGTGTGACACAGGGCAAGCAAGCTCAATGTGACCCATTCTTTCACGTCTTACCTTTGAACGAGTAACCTCAACACCACAACGGTCACAAACAATACCCTTATAACGGATTCTCTTATACTTACCGCAATAACATTCCCAGTCCTTTGTAGGCCCAAAAATCTTTTCGCAGTAAAGACCGTCTCTTTCGGGTTTAAGTGTTCTATAATTTATAGTTTCAGGCTTTTTAACTTCACCGTAAGACCATTCTCGCATCTTCTCAGGTGATGCCAAGCCAATTTGCATCGCTTCAAAATTGTTGAATTCCAGCATCTATATACACCTCTCTGTATTTGTTATCAGCTAATTTAGGATTTGTCAATTCTTTATAGGATTAGATTTCGTCCTCGTCATCAGAATCCTCTAAATCGACATCGATATCAAGCAAATCATCATCTGCATCGTCTACTGCATCTCCTCTAAGACCAAGGATTGTTTCTGCAATAACTTCTGCTTCAAATGTGGTGCCCACACCTTCCTGATATTCGCTGAGTGGTGGAAGCTCGTCAGTACCTTTAACAACGATTGAGTATTCGTCCTCACCATCGTCAATAGATTCCTTAATGGAGATTTCCTCCATGTTTCCATCAAGCACCTTTACATCAAGACATAAGCTCTGAAGTTCCTTGATAAGAACCTTGAATGATTCAGGAACACCCGGTTCAGGAATATTCTCACCCTTAACAATACTTTCATATGTCTTAACACGGCCTACGATATCATCAGACTTAACTGTAAGAATTTCCTGAAGAGTATAAGCTGCGCCGTAAGCTTCAAGTGCCCAAACTTCCATCTCACCGAAACGCTGACCACCAAACTGAGCTTTACCACCCAGAGGCTGCTGTGTAACAAGTGAGTAAGGACCAGTTGAACGGGCATGAATCTTATCATCAACAAGGTGATGAAGTTTAAGCATATACATATATCCAACTGTAACTCTGTTATCGAATGGCTCACCGGTACGACCATCATAAAGGACTGTCTTACCGTCTGCATCCTTGCCGGCCTTTTCGAGAGTTTCAAAGATGTCATTTTCGTTTGCACCGTCAAATACCGGTGTAGCGATCTTCCAGCCAAGGGCTTTTGCTGCATAACCCAAATGGACTTCAAGCACCTGACCGATGTTCATACGGGAAGGAACGCCAAGAGGGTTAAGAACGATTTCAAGCGGTGTACCATCTGGAAGGAATGGCATATCTTCTTCTGGAAGGATTCTTGAAACGACACCCTTGTTACCATGACGACCAGCCATCTTATCGCCGACACTGATCTTTCTCTTCTGCGCAATATATACACGAACTAACTTTGTGATTCCCGGTGGAAGCTCATCGCCATTGGTTCTTGTGAATATCTTAACATCTACGATGATACCTGACTCACCATGAGGAACACGCAGAGATGTATCTCTAACTTCTCTAGCCTTTTCACCGAAAATAGCACGTAGAAGTCTTTCTTCACTGGTAAGCTCAGTTTCACCCTTAGGTGTAACCTTACCTACAAGGATATCTCCTGAGTGAACCTCAGCACCTATACGAATAATACCTGATTCGTCAAGGTCCTTGAGAGCATCTTCACCAACATTTGGGATATCTCTTGTGATTTCTTCAGCACCGAGCTTTGTATCTCTTGCTTCAGATTCGTATTCTTCAATATGAATAGATGTGAGTCTGTCCTCACGAACTACCTTTTCATTAATAAGGATAGCATCCTCGTAGTTGTAACCTTCCCATGTCATAAATCCGATGAGAATGTTACGTCCGAGAGCGATTTCACCGTTGTCTGTTGAAGGACCGTCGGAGATAATCATACCCTTTTCAATTTTTTCACCCTTTGATACGATAGGCTTCTGATTGATACATGTACCCTGGTTTGAACGAAGGAACTTAGTAAGCTTGTATGTGTCAATCTCGCCCTCGTCTGTTCTTACTACGATTTCATCAGCTGAAACCTTTTCAACATAACCAGCATTTTTAGCACATACAACAACGCCTGAATCCTTCGCCGCCTTGTATTCCATACCTGTACCTACGATAGGTGAATCTGTACGCAGAAGTGGCACGGCCTGACGCTGCATGTTAGATCCCATGAGGGCACGGTTAGCATCATCATTTTCAAGGAAAGGAATCATAGCTGTAGCAACAGAAACAACCTGCTTTGGAGATACGTCCATGTATTCGATTTCGCCTACTTCAACCTCCAAGATCTTTTCTCTGCGTCTAGCTGTTACATACTTATTAATGAAGCGACCTTCTTCGTCAAGTGGCTCGTTGGCCTGAGCGATTGTGTAGCTATCTTCCACATCCGCTGTCATATATTCAATTTCATCGGTAACAACATTCTTTTCTCTATCCATCTTTCTGTAAGGAGCTTCAATGAAACCATATTCATTGATTTTAGCAAATACAGCAAGTGATGAGATAAGACCGATGTTAGGACCTTCAGGGCTTTCGATAGGACACATTCTGCCATAGTGGGAATAGTGAACGTCTCGAACTTCGAAGCCTGCACGGTCTCTTGAAAGACCGCCTGGTCCGAGAGCTGAAAGTCTTCTCTTATGTGTAAGCTCTGCCAGTGGATTTGTCTGATCCATAAACTGTGAGAGCTGTGATGAACCAAAGAATTCTTTGATTGCTGCTGAAACAGGACGAATGTTAATAAGTGTCTGTGGTGTAACCGAATCAAGATCCTGAATTGTCATTCTTTCACGAACAACTCTTTCCATTCTTGATAGACCGATTCTGAACTGATTCTGAAGAAGTTCACCTACGCTACGAAGTCTTCTGTTTCCAAGATGGTCAATATCGTCAGTTGTACCAACGCCATAATGAAGACCAACCTGATAGTTAATTGATGAAAGGATATCCTCGACCATAACGTGCTTTGGAACAAGTTCGTCAAGTCTGTCGTCAAGCATCTGACGAAGAACCTCTTTATCATCCCCTGCTGCATCAAGGATTTCCTTAAGTACAGGGTAGTAAACCTTTTCAATAAGAGTAAACTCTGAAAAATCAATATCTGTGTAATTCCTAATGTTAACCATATTGTTAGCAAAAACAATAACTTCTTTGCCGTCAACAGTAAGTACTACTCTGTTTACATCGTTTGCCTCAATTTCCTTTGACTTAGCACGGCTGATTTCTTCTCCGGCACTAACAAGAACCTCACCTGTAAGAGGTGAAACGATGTCCTGTGCTGCTACCTTAAAGACAATTCTTTGTCCGATAGCAAGCTTCTTGTTATATTTATAACGACCTACATTTGCAAGGTCGTATCTGCGTGCATCAAAAAATAGAGAATTAATAAGGGTACGAGCTGAATCAAGTGTTGGAGGCTCGCCCGGTCTTAATCTCTTGTATATTTCAATCATACCTTCTTCTGTCTTGGTGGTTGTATCCTTTTCCATTGTAACATCAAGGCGGATATCGTCACCAAACATCTCTCTGATTTCAGCATTAGAGCTTACACCCAGAGCACGGATAAGTACAGTAACCGGAAGCTTTCTTGTTCTGTCAATACGAACATGAAAAACATTGTTTGAATCTGTTTCATATTCGAGCCATGCACCTCTATTAGGGATGGTTGTTGAAGAGAACAGTGGTGTGCCGACCTTATCATACTGCATTGAATAGTAAATTCCAGGAGCACGAACAAGCTGACTTACAATAACTCGTTCTGCACCATTAATAATGAAAGTACCCTGGTCTGTCATAAGAGGGAAATCACCCATGAAGATTTCCTGTTCCTTAACCTCTCCAGTTTCTTTATTGATGAGGTGAACCTTTACTCTCAATGATGTAGCATATGTTGCATCTCTGATTTTACTTTCTTCGATGGAATACTTTGGAGTCTGGTCGAGAGAATAATCTTCAAACTTAAGGACTAGGCTACCAGTAAAATCGGTAATGTCTGAAATGTCACGGAACACTTCCTTAAGGCCGCTTTCCAAAAACCATCTGTAAGATTCCCTTTGAACCTCAATAAGGTTCGGCATCTCTACGACTTCGTTGATTTTTGAATAGCTCATTCTTTGATTCTTACCCAGTTGAACCGGATGTACCATTTTAAAATCACCTCATTTTATTTTCTGACAATGTAATGTCTCGCTGTCTTACTATGATCTTTATTTCCATATTGTTATTGTAATATTTTTGATATTGACAAACGGAGTAATATATATTATAATTTTCTCCGGAGTTGCAACACTTTTGCTTTATTGCATAAAAATCCATATTACACCATAGTATAGCAGACTATGATTATAGCACATTGTCAAGCGGAGTGTCAACAGTTTTTTTAAAGTTTTTCAAATTTTTTACTTATACGAAAGAAGGAAAGAAAATGAGCCAGATTTTTGTAATGGACCACCCTCTTATCAAGCATAAGATCAGTATGCTTAGAGATAAGAACACAACAGTTAAAGAATTTCGTGAGTTAGCATATGAAATTGCTCTTCTTATGGGATATGAAGCGACTAAGGATCTTCACCTTACAACTAAAGAAGTAGAAACGCCTCTTGCTAAGACAACAGGCTTTTTTGTTGAAAAGCAGGTTGCCATCGTTCCTATTCTTCGTGCCGGCCTTGGTATGGTTGATGCAATGATGAGCCTTATTCCTGCCGCAAAGACAGGACACATCGGCCTCTATCGCGATCACGAAACACTTCAGCCTGTAGAGTACTACTGCAAACTCCCTACCGATATTGAAAAGAGACAGGTTCTCGTTGTAGATCCAATGCTTGCAACCGGCGGTAGTGCCGCAGCAGCTATTGAATTTATTAAGAAGAGAGGGGCAAATAAGATTAAGTTCATGTGCCTTATCGCAGCACCAGAAGGCGTGAAAGCTCTTCAGGATGCTCATCCTGATGTTGATATATATATTGCATCACTTGATGAAAAGCTCAACGAAAATGGATACATAGTTCCAGGTCTTGGGGATGCTGGAGACAGACTCTTCGGCACACTGTAATTGGCTTACATAAATGCACAGAACACATAAAGTGAACTGTTTGTATTAAGTTTATTAACTATTTATATTAAGTTTATTAACTATTTATATTAAGTTTATTAATCGAAAGGATTTGCAATCTTTTATCTGCAAATCCTTTTTTTATTCACTTCATTGATGTTTATAACAATAAAAAATCCACACCAACAGGTGTGGATTTTTGTTCTATCTTGGAACATATTCTGTAAGCTTAAGAGCAATATGATGTGTGCTATACCCACGGACAATGGTAATTGTTACACTATCTCCAACCTTATGTGCATCAAGCTTTTGGTTGAAATCTGAACGATTGGTTACTTCCTCTCCATTCAAGGCTATAATTCTGTCGCCTGACTTAAAGCCTGCCTCAATAGCGTTCTGCCCTGTTACAAGCTGAACATAGAGTCCTGTTCTGCTAACTCTATATAGGAAAGCGTCCTGTACATTAGATATGTCAAGAAGGTTTAGTCCTGTATCTACACGTCCCTTTACATAACCCGATGTTCTTAATTGGTCAATAACAACCTTAGCAGTATCAATTGGGATTGCAAAGCCAAGACCTTCAATACCTACGCCTGACGATTTTGCAGAAACTACACCAATAAGTTCACCCTTATCATTAAACAATCCACCACCCGAATTACCAGGATTGATTGCCGCATTAGTCTGGAGAAGAGTCATTGTTGTATCGCCGACCTGTATATCTCGGCTAAGTGCACTGATTATACCATTAGTTACTGTACCACCAAGAGAGCCCAATGGATTGCCAACCGCAATGGCTGTTTCACCTACAACAAGTTTTGCTGATGACCCCATAACTGCAGGTTGCAGATCATTGGCATTAACTTTAATAATTGCAAGGTCAGTTTTTGCATCAGCACCTACAAGTGTTGCTTCCATAACCTTACCATTGTGAAGCCTTATTGAAATCTTTGATGCACCCTCAATAACATGATTATTAGTAACAATATATCCGTCCTTTGTGATAATGACACCACTACCTGCGCCTTCTGTTACATACTGCTGATAGATCATGCTTGTCTTTACAGATTCGGTGGTTATCTCTACAACTGAATCTGCAACCATCGCAGCAACCTGCGCAATTGTTAGTTGTTGATTATCTGCGGAAGCTATCGGCGCATCAGTTGAAGTTCTGATTCCATTAACCTTTGCACCTGATGTCTGTGCAGGATTATTACCTAAATAGTATCCCCCGCCTATACCCAAAGCTGCTGAAAAGGTCATGCAAACAGCAAGAACTACCGCAACGCCTTTTTTGCTCAATCGCCTTTTGGGCTTAACCGGTACATACACTCCATCGTACACTTCCTGAATGTAGGAGATGTCTCCTTCTCTCTTTGTTAACATCATTATTTCATTCCCTTCGGTCTTTTTTTATCCTATATTATCTCGAAAAGATTAAACTAACATTAAAAATGTTATATTGTGTTAACTGAATGTGGATGAGAATTTATTTTTTTGCAATTTTAATATTTCCATCTATAAATTCTACCAACACATTATCACCCTTTTGGACGCTTCCATCAAGCATCTTTTCTGCAAAAAGGTCCTCAATTTCATTCTGGATAGTTCTGCGGAGTGGTCTTGCCCCATAAACAGGGTCAAATCCCTTGCTCGCGACCATATCAACAACAGATTGTGCAAACTCCGCTTCAATCTCATTTTCCTTAAGCTTAAGGGCAAGATTATCAAGCATCTTTCTGCCGATTTGTCCAATCTCTTCCTTATTTAACTGACTGAATACAATTATATCATCAATTCTGTTAAGGAACTCCGGACGGAAGGTCTTTTTAAGCTCGCCCATTACATCAGACTTAATACTTTCATAGTCCGCAACATCAGACTCCTCTGCTGCAAAACCAAGTGATGTTTTCTTTTCACTGATAAGTCTTGCACCTGTATTAGATGTCATAATGATAACAGTATTCTTAAAGTCTACCTTCCTACCATGAGAATCAGTAATTACGCCATCGTCAAGAATCTGCAAAAGCACATTAAACACATCAGGATGTGCCTTTTCAAGCTCATCAAACAGGACTACAGAATATGGTTTGCGACGAACTCTCTCGGAAAGCTGTCCGCCTTCGTCAAAGCCCACATATCCCGGAGGAGCACCAATAAGTCTTGAAACGGTATGCTTCTCCATATATTCTGACATATCGATTCTTATAATTGAGCCTTCGTCACCAAACATTGCCTCAGCAAGTGCCTTTGAAAGCTCTGTTTTACCAACGCCAGTAGGTCCGAGGAAAAGGAATGAACCAACTGGACGCTTTTCGTCCTTGAGTCCAACTCTGCCTCGTCTGATTGCTCTTGCAACGCTTCGAACTGCGTCGTTTTGTCCAATTACTCTATTATGAAGGATTTCTTCAAGCTTAAGAAGTCGTTCTGATTCAGTCTTGGTAAGCTGATTTGCAGGGATGCCTGTCCACACAGCAACAACCAATGCAACTGCATCCTTATCGATTGTACCAACAACCTTCTGTTGTTTTTCTTCCCATTCCTTGCGAGCTTTTTCAAGCTTTTCTCTTTCAGTTTTTTCTTCATCACGAATCCTCGCGGCCTTTTCAAAGTCCTGACCCTTTACAGCCTCTTCTTTGTTGCGTTCAAGCTTGGTTATTTTATCTTCAAGATTTTTAAGTTCATCCGGAGCAGTATACTTCATAAGTCTGGTCTTTGATGCTGCTTCGTCGATGAGGTCAATTGCCTTATCTGGAAGGAATCGATCAGTAATATATCTCTTGGAAAGCTTAACTGCCGCTTCTAATGCCTCATCAGTTATTTTAACTCCATGGTGAGCCTCATACTTATCACGGATACCCATAAGAATTTGGAGCGCTTCTTCCTCTGTTGGCTCGTCAACTGTTACGGACTGGAATCTTCTTTCGAGGGCTGCATCCTTTTCAATATACTGACGGTATTCATCAAAGGTAGTTGCACCGATTACCTGAATTTCACCTCGTGCAAGGGATGGCTTTAATATGTTTGCCGCATCGATTGCACCCTCTGCCGCACCTGCACCAACAAGAGTATGAATCTCATCTATGAATAAAAGAATATTTCCTGCTGTCTTAATTTCCTTCATGGCGGTCTTTAGTCTGTCCTCAAACTCACCACGATATTTAGCTCCTGCAATCATAGCAGAAAGGTCAAGGCACATAACAGTCTTGCCCTTAAGAATATCAGGAATGTTTCCCTCAACAATCTTTTGAGCAAGTCCCTCTGCAATAGCGGTTTTACCCACGCCGGGCTCACCGATAAGACAAGGATTGTTTTTTGTTCTTCTACAAAGAATCTGTATTACCCTGTCAATCTCCTTTTCACGACCAATTACAGGGTCAATCTTACCCTGACTTGCCGCTTCGTTAAGATTGCGGCTGAATTGGTCAAGAGTAGGGGTTGAAGACCTGCCCTTCCCGGCTCCCTTATTAAAAGTAGGCTCGGATGATGTTCCGCCTTCCTGTCCACCCATAGCATCCTCATACATTTTCTGGCAATCCCCACCAAGATCCATGATAATCTTAACAGCAACGCTATCCTGCTGGCGAAGAAGTCCTGCAAGGATATGCTCTGTACCGATATATCCACTGCCCTGTTCATTAGCCTCTTTCAGGGCCGTTTCAAGAATCGCCTTTGTTCGGGGAGTTAATGATACAGAAGTAATGTTAGAATTAGAACCCACACCAATTAGCTCCTCTATTCTGTCCATAACGTCGTCGTCCGTTATTCCGGCATCTGCAAGAATCTTTGCAGCAGTACTGCTACCCTCCTGAATAAGTCCAAGAAGGATATGTTCACTACCTACATAGTTTTGTCCCATTTCTACAGCCGCATCTTGTGCAAGAGCAAGCGCTTTTTCAGCACCCTCTGTAAATCTTTTATTGTACATCATAATTTTTCACCTCACTACGAATATACTCCGCCCTTTTCACATCTCTGCTAACAGAAGTAGGCTCTCCATCGCACATAGCTGCGATATGAGCAGGAGCTGTTGTAACCAGTAATTTGTTGAGCTTTGCTGAGTCAACATTTATTATCCCCAGCTCTGCCCCGATTCGTATATTTGACATAAGTCCCAATAGCTCATTGGATGAAAGGCTTCTTGCGGTGTTTAATATCCCATAAGCTCTCCATACCTTGTCCTCAATATCTATTGGCTCTGCCTGATATACTTTATTTCGTACATCTTCCTCTTTTTTTACTAATCCTTGAACAAAATCGTTTATCCTCTTGATTATCTCCTCTTCACTAACTCCAAGGGTAATCTGGTTGGAAACTTGATATATTCCACCCTCAGCCTTGCTGCCCTCACCATACATACCTCTTACTGCAATTCCCATTCTCCCAGCGGCGGATGAAAGCTGATTAACATATCCGCTATCTGTAAGCAACGGCAGATGCACCATAATCGATGCCCTTATACCACTGCCTACATTTGTTGGACAGGCAGTAAGATAACCCAGTCTGTCACTATAGCCATATTCAACTGCCGAAGCGAAGATATCGTCGACCTTATTTGCAATCTTCATAAGCTCCTTAAGGCTTTGTCCCCCACCGATAACCTGAATACGGATATGGTCCTCCTCATTTATCATAATGCATATATCCTCATCACTACTTACCATAGCACCACGAAATGCAGTATGCTTTGTAAGGTCAGGACTGATAAGATGCTTTTCCACAAGCTTTTGTAGCTCTATATATGGAGTATTTTCAATATCAAACCATACGAAGTTTTCCTTCAGATAGCTGTTTTCATCATAGACCTTACGGCATATGTCATATACCTCTTTGAGATTATCTTTGCTTGCCTTGTGGGGAAACGGGACGCCCTTTATATTACGAGCTATACGTATTCTTGAACTTATAAGGGATGGGGACTTTAGACCCTCTTTATTGTACCAAGCCATATTACTCCCCCTCCTGTTCTCTTATCCTGTCACGAAGCTCCGCCGCAAGCTCATAGTCTTCTGTTTCAATAGCAAGCTTAAGCTGCTCTTGAAGAGAAGGCTCCTGTGTCTTTTCTTCTTTAGGTTGGGTGCTAACAAGCTTTTTACCACGGTGTGACATTGCTCCACCTTGAATCCTCTTTAGCGGCTGAGTAAGCATCTGCTCAAAGGATGAATAGCACTGGCTACAACCCAAAAGACCCGTCTTTAGAAATTCATCAAAGGTTACACCGCAGCTATCACACTTAACAATCGGATGGTTATATGTTGGCTCGAAAAATCCTGAAAACAGCTTATTTACGTTGATGCCCGTGTCAAACCAAGATTGCTCCTGAATATTTGCACAGTCAGAGCAAAGGTGTTGCTGTTTCTTGTTGCCATTAATAACCTGCACCATATGGATTGTTGCATCTTTAACGCCACATTTTTCACATAACATAAAAATCACTCCTTTCAATCAATCAACTGAATTCACTAGCATATTCTTAAGAAGCTTTGCCCGAAGAATATCTCTATGGGGGCGTTCAATCACTCCAAGGGAGTTATCGCTGAGCACTGCAAGAATAATCTTTGCCTCTCGGTGAGTGATTGCACCATAGTCAACACAGTTGCCGACTATTGCTACTGTAGTCTGCCACGAAATCATATCGCCGATACTGTTAATAGTGTGCATAAGATAATTTCCCTTGCCAACATTAACTTTGGTTATCTTAATATACCCACCCCCGCCTCGTCTGCTCTCTACAAGATATCCACATTCATTGGTAAATCTTGTGGATATAACATAATTAATCTGGGAGGGTACACAATTAAACTGACTTGCAAGTTCATTTCTCTTTATCTCAAGCTCTCCATCACCCTGAACGAGCATATTCTTAATAAATTCTTCTATATCCTTTGTAATTCTCATAGCAAATTACCCCTTTATATTTTATACTCAATCCTATGTCAAAATTTGTTGTAATTTGACTTTGACTTTCTTTGACCTTTGTCTGTATTATATCACTATGATTTTGTTTGTCAATAGTTTTCATAAAAAAATTTTTTGACTTTCTTTGACCTTTGAATTTTTCCGTATAAAAAAGCAAGCGATGAAGATTCATCGCTTGTTATAATTAACCTTCTCCCTTTTTTAACTTTGTAATTATTTGCTCTACTGATAACACAAGAAAAATTCCGATAAATGTAACAATTCCATATGCCATTAAGTATAGCCATCTTTCTCTTATGGGATAATCAGAATACTGCATAAGGCCATCCACCTTATTTACATTTACATATCCCAATACAACAACTGCACTACACATAACATAAGGGATAATCCCTATCCACTTATTAGCATTATATTTTTTCAGCCATTTAAGAACAAATACCACAAACAACGCAATGATTATAGAAATAACAGAAACCACAAGGATATTTATTCTGAGAATTCTTTCATCACCAAATCTTATGAAAATCTGTGCATACTCCCAATAAAAATGCTTATCCAGTTCTCTCAGCTTTATTCTTGATGTAACCCCCGGCATTTTAACAGGAGCTATATCCACTAGTTTGTAGGTCAGTCTTTGCAGAGAGTTTGGCGGGATAATGTCAGAATATGTATCCAGGTCACAGCACCACTCTTGCCCGTTAACATAAGTTTGAATATAAGGCGAGCCTATTCCTATAGTAGTATGCTCTCTTGGGTCTTCTATTTCCTTTTTAACCTCTTTTATTAATGAATCGACTTCTTCCATTTGTGTTTCCGATAATTTCATAAGCTTTTCTTTCGCTTTAGCTTCCTGAAAATAATAAGCGTCTCCTATTTTTAAATACAAAAAGCCTGGTTCGAAATTCTTGGTAGTTATCTTCATAGTTCCATTAGAGTTTACCTCAAAAGCACAATATTGTCCTACTCTATCCATATTGATATATACCTTGATAGTCTGCAGGTTAATCTGTTTTTCAGTCACGCAACCACTCAACATCAATGATGCAAACAGAATCAAAGTGCATATTATAAGATTTTTCTTCATCATAATTTCAAGACCCTTCTACTAGAGTTCATTATGTGCATTTTATTAGTCCACATTATTTGAGTGACAATCTAACCTCTATCTCACTTCCATCTTAATACTACATTCCCCAAACTATCCATATGTATATGTATCCAGCTAGGACAGCTGTAAGCGTGAAAGGAATACCGATTCTTAAAAAATCCTTTAGTTTAACTGTTTCACCATTTTTTCTAAGAATGCCAATCGCAGCGATATTAGCAGATGCTCCAATAGGAGTAAGGTTTCCGCCAAGTGTAGCTCCAGTTAGCAATCCAAAGTAGAATACATATGGGGCCATTCCAGCACCGCCATTCATAAGCATAGAAATACTTTGAACTACAGGAAGCATTGTGGCTACATAAGGAATGTTGTCTATAAACGCTGAAAGCACTACTGAAGCAAATACAATCAATGTATATAATATGAAAGGATCGTCACCTGCCACATTATAGAACAAACCAGCAGCGGCGTCTATTACGCCTGCTGTTTTGATACCTTCAATCACAATAAACAATCCGAATAGCAAGAGCAAAGTGTCTTTATCCAAATCTTTCAACACCTGTTTAAGGGCATCTGCAGATTTATTTACAACGCAGGAACGAACTATCCCTACAATGCACAACGCAAGGCATATTAAGCCACTACGCAAGTTATATATATTTTGAAGAACCGCGCCCTTGGGTTCACTCACAAACGATGCGACAATCAGCAATAAAACAGTACCAATCATAAGCCAAGAGGGAAAATAATCAGTAACCAAGGTCTCCACCTTTGCTGATACAGGATGTTTATCTTTTCTAAACAAAAATAGCAATGCAAAAGCAGACGCTACTGCGCCCAATTCTACGCCCCAGAATATTCCAGGTCTTCCTTGCATCCAAAAGAAATCAAGGAAGTTCATTTTTGCGAATCCGCCTAAAAGGATACTGGTAGTATCCCCAACCAATGTAGCTGCTCCTTGAAGATTTGAAGATACTGCAATCGCAATAAGAACTGGAACCGGTGATATCTTCAATTTTTTAGAAATAGCAAGCCCGACCGGTGCAACCATTAATACAGTTGCGACATTATCAACAAAGGCACTAATAACGCCAGCAAATAAAGCAAGCACAGTTACTGCCCACATTACATTTGGGACACGAGATATAAGTAGCTCTGCAAGTCTAGCCGGCATTTTGCTCTCTATAAACAACGTAACGATTCCCATTGTTCCGCCTATCATCAGTAGAACATTATAATCCACCGCCATCAAGGCATGTCCCAATGTAAAATCATATACACCGCTTAACCCAAGGACAATGAATATTCCCGCACTTCCCAAAGCGATCCAAGGTCTGTACTGTTGCAATGAAAGCATCAATGCATATGTAATCATAAAAATAACAAGAGCTAAAATCAATGTTATCACTCCTATCTGAATTTCCACTTATTATAACACTTGATTTTAACTTGTCAATAGTTTTTTATAAAAAAACAAGCGGTGAAACATCACCGCTTGCATAAGTTATTTAATAGAATTAAGATCATATGGTGTTGCCTGATATACATGATAGTTAAGCCAATTTGAATAGAGCATATTGGCATGACCACGCCAGAGCATAATAGGCTTTCTTTTTGGGTCATCATTTGGAAAATAATGCTGTGGCATCGTGTCTGTGATGCCTTTGCCAATATCACGAATGTATTCTTCCTTTAATGTATCAACATCATATTCAGAATGACCCGTAACAAATATTCTCTTGCCTTTTTTAGATGTTACAATATATATCCCCGCTTCTTTAGAGGTTGCAACAATTTCAAGCTCCTTGCACTTCTTAATATCATCCTCATCTACTGTTGTCCAACGAGAATGGGGTGCGTGGAACTCATCATCAAATCCACGAAGAAGCATCTTTTTCTTATTATGAACTTTATGTCTAAATATACCTGTGAGCTTTTTATCAAGAGGCTTTTTCTGAATGCCGTAATGATGATAAAGACCCGCCTGTGCGCCCCAACAGATATGGAATGTAGAAGTAACATGTGTTGTTGTCCAGTCCATTATCTGACAAAGTTCTTCCCAATAATCAACCTCTTCAAACTCCATCTTTTCAACAGGCGCACCTGTGATAATCATACCATCATATTTAGTATCCTTCACCTCATCAAATTGTTTATAAAAAGATAAGAGGTGCTCCTGAGAAGTATTCTTTGAAGTATGGCTTGAAAGCTTTATAAGATCAACATCAACCTGAAGTGGTGTATTACCGATAAGACGAAGAAGCTGTGTTTCGGTAACAATCTTTGTAGGCATAAGATTAAGAATAGCAATCTTCAAAGGACGGATATCCTGCTGCATTGCTCGTTTTTCAGTCATAACGAAAATGTTCTCATTTTTTAATGTTTTTGCTGCAGGCAACTCATTGCTTATTTTAATAGGCATAGTCTTAACCCTCCTTATTAATTATTTTTTATTTAATTTAATTATAGTCAATGCAACCCTAAAGGTCAAGCATTATATTTACAAAAAATAACTGATTAATTTTCTGTTTATTGAAAATAATATTATCGATGGCTTTGAAATCTAATTTACCTATATCCTCCGAGGTGAAATAGCTTGCAATCCATCAAGGAAGGATGTTTTTTTATTATGACAAACATTACTAACTTTGTAAAGGGAATGGCAACTGGTATGGTAATCGGTGCAGGAATGTCAATGATGGTAAGCCCAATTGATAAAAAAGACATAAGACGCCTGGAAAAGAAGACTGACAGGATGTTTTCTTCTATGGGAAATGCTATCGACAATATGCTTGATTCTATGCGTTGCAGATAAAAAATTTTATTAATCCGCTCCCAAATTTAAGGAGCGGATTTCCCTTTTTACATATTGCTTTTTTATTATATTTATTGTAATATATACATATAGTTAATATACATTAGAGGGGGCTGGCTGATTTTGACAAAGAAACGCATTATTTCTATAATACTTACATTAATACTTACTATGTCAGTATGTCCTGTTATGGCAGAAGCTGAGCCGTATGCGACAAGGCTCTATACTATTGAGCAATTCATATATGCAGTGGGAACAAACAACCTTGATGCCGCTGATTCATCTGTTGACTTTCCCGATTGGAATACAATAGAACCTCAGTCAAGAGAGGTTGTTAAAATTGCCCTAAAAAACAAAATTATAAACGGCTACGAGGACGGCTCTGTTCGTCCTAATGATAAGGTATTAAGAATCGAAGCCTTTGTTATGCTTGGAAGGGCGTTAAAACAGTTGCCGAAAGTTAATGAAGCTGTCACATTTGCCGATACTCCTAATTGGGCAGAATCGGAAGTTAACAGACTTTCATCTGCGGGACTTATAAAGGGAATCGGCGATGGGCTTTTGGGGGCACAGGATTATATAACACAACAGCAGGTATTACTCCTCACTGATAGAATTGATGCAATATATAACACTACTGACAAAAAAGATGATTTTTACGCTGCTGTCAATTCCAAGTGGATTAGAAATAGTAATCTTAAACCAGGTTATTTCTCTTGGTCAACCCTGAGCGAAATTGACGAGAAAACCAATGCAATCATTGAAGGAATAATAACAGATTACTCTACGGAGAAAACTGATATTGCAAAAAAGAATGCATATAACTATTACTTATCTGCTCTGGATATGGAGAAAAGAAACTCTGACGGGGCGGCTCCTATTATGCCATATATTAAAATGCTTAATGCCGCACGAACCACCAAAGAAATTATGGAGGTAATGGGCAACATTGCAAGGGATAACTATATGTTCAGCCTTATCCCTATTGATATTTCAGCTGATCAGCTGAACACTAACCAGGCGCTCATGTCAATATATGGCGCAGATACAGGTATGAACGCATACTATCTTATCGAAGATCCTAAATGTCTTCAGGCATATAGGGAATATCTTATAACCCTATTTAGGCTTGCAGGAGAAGATGAAAGTAATCTTGAAGGCAGAGTCGATAATGTCATAGGCTTTCAGGCAACTCTTGCTTCAGCCGCTCTTACATACTATGAGTATATGGAGTTTGAGAACAGATACAATCAGTACACGCCTGAAACCTTTAAAGACAAATATCCAAATATTGACCTTGAGCATTATTTGAGCATAATGAATATACAAATTCCAAACACCTTTATTGTTGAGGAAGAATCGCAGCTTTCTATAATTAATTCATACATTACAAATGCTACAACAACCCTATTAAAGGACTATATAAAAGCTTGTCTTTTAAAGGATAGCTCTATCTTCCTATCCCAAGGCTTTGTAGACTCAACAAAGGAATTTAATCAAGCATTCCTTGAAACAGAAGGTACATTTACAGATCAACAGGAGGCGATCAAGCTCACAGACGCAATGTTTGGAATGCTAGTTGGCAATGACTATCTTAAAAGATGCTATCAGGACAGCACAACTCAAGAAATCTCGGACATCACATATGACTTGATTGACACATACAAGGAAAAAATCCAAAAACTACCATGGTTAAGTCAGCAAACAAAAGAGGAAGCCATCAAGAAATTAACATATATGAGGGTGAAAATAGGTGGACCTGCAAATGTACCTCAGTGTTACTCGGAATTTAAAATCCTCCCTCCTAAGGAAGGCGGAACGCTCTTTTACAACACAGCAAAAATAAGCAATGCTATGTTCAAAGATACCATAGGGCAGCTTGAAAGAAGAATTGACAAGGACGAATGGTTCATAAGTCCACATACTGTAAATGCCTTCTATTCTCCAACCTCTAACGAAATCGTTCTTCCGGCTGGAATTTTACAGGAACCTTTATATTCCCCATCCTATTCTTACGAAGAGAATATGGGCGCAATCGGCGCAATCATAGCTCACGAATTATCCCATGCATTTGACAGTTCAGGTGCATTGTATGACGAAAAAGGGAACTATCAAAGATGGTGGACAGATAGTGATTTTAAAACATTTGAGGCGCTGTCCCGTAAAGTAGCAGACAGATACAGCCAGATTGAAGTAATGGACGGATATTTTGTTAATGGTGATTATACCCTTAATGAAAATATAGCTGACCTGGGAGCCATGTCTTGCATATTGGAAACAGCAAGTAAGCAAGAGAGTTTTGACTATAAAAAGCTGTTTGAGAGCTATGCAAGGTCATGGGCAGAGGTAATCCCTGATAATAATCTTATAACCACCCTTATTGTGGATGAACACGCCCCCGCTAAGGTACGAGTTAACGGGGTTCTCCAAAACTTTGACGAATTTTATAGAACATATAATATAACCGACTCTGACAAAATGTATCTAGCTCCAAAAAAGAGAGTATCAATTTGGTAATAAAAAAAGACTTCGCAATTTGTGAAGTCTTTCAAGCCATCGGAAAAGTCGCTTAACCACAAGCAAAATAAAAAATTTATATCTTGTTCGTCTTGAAACTATAAAAAAGGAAAATAATAATGGCACAGCTTTTTATACAAAAGCTGTGCCATTGCTACTTTCTCCGTTTCTGACCTCTACCGTACCACCGTACGCCGACGAAGTCATAAGCAAAGACTTTAACTTCCTTTTTCACAGTCCTTATCTTTACTAAAAATCCATCTGTCTTGATAATTCAAAAAGGTATGTTTCTATATCTTCAAATCGGATTAAAAACTTAAATATGTTTTCAACTCTTCTCACAAATGTTCTATCCAGATCAATAACCTCTAGGCGACGAGCGATAGGGCACATCAAATTGGCTCTTGGGTCCATAATAATCCGGAGATTGCCATCGGTTGTTATGTATGGAAAAAGAGGGAAAATTCTACACGCAAGAGGCCTTAATGCTCTGTCGCAGGGCGGTGTACAAAGAGCGAGCTTTGCACACTCTCCCTTTCTATATTCAAAATCGCTGAGAACGATTTTAAGAAACTGTGCATCTACAAGAATACTCTCCTCATATGGGAAAAGGTACATACCCGTATCTTCATCACCATCGCAACACGCTTTTTCGCACGCCATACCACAATCAACAGGAAGTGGCGTTACGTCCTCTAGCTTCTTATGTGCTCTGGTATATATATCAATAGGCTTCATTATTACCTCCGTTTGTTACCTCATGATAGAGTATTGCAGCCAGATTTTTAGCTGAATCCGGCTTGCCTAATAGGCGAGCACTCTGCTTCATAATTTCTAATCTCCTTGGCTCAATTAAAAGGTGGAAAAGGCATTCATCAACGGGGAATGTCTTGCTGGCTGACATTGCGGCGCCGTTATTAAGAAGAAATTCGAGATTTCTCTCCTCCTGACCAGGTATCGCACCGAGCACAATCATTGGAAGCCCCTTTGCTAATGCTTCACTTGTTGTAAGTCCGCCGGGTTTTGTAATAATACAATCAGCAGCACTCATAAACATCTCAACATTATCCACATAGCCATAGTTATATACTTTTTTATTAGTCTTAATTCTATCGATACTTTTTTTACTTCTCTTATTACTTCCACAAATGGAAATAATTTGAAAGTCAATATCTAGCTTGTCCAGTTTTATTATGGTTTTGGATATCTTACCATATCCCATACTTCCACTCATAACCAGAACTGTTATTTTTTCATCCATACCAAGGATACGCCTTGCCTCCGTTTTATCTATATCCTTACCGAACTTACTTTGGATAGGGATACCGATAGGTAAAATTTTATTCAAGGGCTGTCCTTTTCTGATCATCTGATAATCAAGCTGCTTTGCGGCAGTAACATAATAATCAAGATTGGCGTCCTCCCAAAACGGATGAATTGTAAAATCGGTTACAACGCCAACAGTTTTTGCACGAAGCCCCTTTATCTGCGCAATAGCTTGTGCTGCAAAAATATGGGTACATACAATTACATCAGGGTCATACTCGGCTATGTATCTCTTTAGCTTAATAGCAAGAATATTGTTTGATACATATGCAAAAGGATGCATAGCATCAGGGTCACGCTTTTCTGCAAGACGATAGAATCTGGCATATGCAGACTTAAATTGCTTTGTTGATATAAGATATCCTTTATCAACGGTCATTCCCAAAAATGAGTTAATATACTCCAATGTATCAAGAGTTCTACACTCAAAACCCTTATCCTTAAGAGCTTCGGTTACAGCCATTGCACATTGATTATGTCCCTGACCTGCTTTTACAGAGAGCAAAAGCGCTTTCATAATTATATGTCCTCCCTTCAATTTTTATAAACATTAACACAATCCATCACTTACGCATAGTATATTATTGAAAACCCCAACTAGACAGTTTAATAAAAAAGGAGTTGACAAGTATGAACTGCAATTTTAGGAATATGGATTGCACAATCCTCTTTTTCGTGATTATCATTATCCTCTTATTCTGTAATGACAACGGCTGCGGTGGCATCTAATAGGTACAAATCTTGTACAAACAAATGACATATAATACACAGGCAGTTGTGATGGCCTACGCCACTCACAACTGCTTTTTATATTGCACAAAATGTAAGTTGTTTTATGCGGTCTACGCATTTTTAACATCTGCATATTAAGGGATAGGTAAAAATGTTGTAGAATGGACAAACCAAGAGGGCGTAAGCCCGCCCGAAGGTGTACAAAGGTACATCTTCGCTAAAGCCTTCATTATCGCACTTTTTGCTTCGCAAAACACTTGCGTTCAGGCTTATAGTTGCAACATTTACTTTGTAAATGTTATACAGGACGAGGTTTGTTCATACAATGGATCTACGCATTCTTAACATCCCTTAGTTTATCCAGCAACATATGTATAGCCTTACTTCTATGGCTCATACTATTTTTCTGCTCCGGGCTAATACTTGCCATTGTACAATTAAACTGTGGAAGATAGAAAAGGCAGTCATATCCGAATCCACCCTCGCCACTTCTCTCGTGGGCTATCTCTCCCCAGCACTCACCTTCCACCTCAATAACACTTTCATCCGTATCAACAAGGGCAAGAGCACATACATAATAGCCGCGGCGGTCAGTTTTATCCTTCATTAGACGAAGCAATTTTTCATTGTTAGCATTGTCATCAGAATTTTCTCCACTCTTTGACGCAAAGCGGGCAGAATAAACGCCAGGTTGTCCGTCAAGAGCAACCACACATAGACCACTATCATCAGCAACAGATGGAAGTCCGCTTATCTTCATAAATTCATAGGCCTTTTTATAAGCATTACCCTTGAAGGTATCTGCGTCTTCATCTACATCATGAGAGATACCAATCTCCTTTGGTGATACGATCTGAATCCCGCTTCCCTCGAAGATCTGACGGAACTCTCTAAGCTTATTTGCATTATTGGTTGCAAGAAGTATTTTATTCATATATACCATCTTTCGTAGTTATTGTAGATTCCTTAATGCCTCAATTCGCTCCTCGATTGGTGGATGAGTTGAGAAAAGATTTGAAACCTTCTTACCATTAAGCGCATTCATAGGATTGGTAATATATAGGTTAGCAGTAGCATTTGTAGCCCTGCTTACAGGCTCTGTCTGGGAAGAAAGCTTTCTTAGCGCACTGATAAGTCCGTCCGGGTTTCTTGTGAATTTAACTGCAGTTGCATCCGCAAGATATTCCCTATTACGGCTAAGAGCCATCTTCATAAGCTGTCCTGCCAGTGGTGCAAGAATCATAAATACAAGACCAATAATAACAAGGATAGCATTTGAACCATTATTATCATTGTCACTACGCCTTCTGCCGCCACCCCAGAATAGCATTCTACTCCACATATCCGAGATAATAACAGCTATACCAACCATTACTGTAACAACAGTTGATAGCAGGATATCACGGTTACCAATATGCGCAAGTTCGTGGGCAAGTACACCCTCAAGCTCATAGGAATCCATCTTTTCAAGAAGCCCTGTTGTGACTGCAACTACAGCGTGTTTGGGGTCTCTGCCTGTGGCAAAAGCATTCGCAACGGGATCATCTATTATATACACTTTAGGCATAGGTAATCCTGCAGCGATACAAAGTCCCTCGATAGTATTCTTAACAAGACGATCACTTGCCTGGTCGGCAGGTCTTGCACCGCTGATAGCAAGCACCATCTTATCACAGTTAAAATATGACACAAGAGAAGAACCTAGAGCAATAACCACCGCCATAGGCAGTGCAATCTCTCCATATCCTGTTGCATAGCTGATATAATACACAATTACAGCGAGAAATGCTGTTACCATTGCAACTATGAAAGCAGTTTTCATCTTGTTGTTAGCAATTGATTTAAACATCTTCCTAAAATCCTTTCAAAATATCAATCAGAATTGAACCTTAACAGGCTCACTTGCTTCAGCCTTTGCCTCGTAGAAATCCTTTTCCTTGAAACCAAAAAGGCTAGCTATAATGCTGCTTGGGAACATCTGAATTGACTGATTAAGCTCTGAAACAGTATCATTATAGAATTGTCTTGCATAAGCAATCTTATTTTCTGTTCCTGAAAGCTCTATCTGTAGCTCTTTAAAATTCTCATTAGCTTTAAGCTGTGGATAGTTTTCCGCAACTGCAAAAAGGCTCTTAATTGTTGAACTTAATGCGTTGTCAGCCTCTGCCTTGTCTGCAACAGAGCTTGCAGAACCAAGACTAGCTCGAGCCATTGTCACCTTTTCAAGAAGCTCCCTCTCATGCTCTGCATAACCCTTTACTGTTTCAACAAGGTTAGGAATCAGGTCATATCTGCGCTGAAGCTGAGTTTCGATCTGCGCCCAACCGTTCTGTGAGCCTACACGAAGTTTAACAAGCTTGTTGTATATTGAAACAAGCCAAATAACTAGTATTGCAATAATACCAATGATAATCCACTTTGTCATAATTCATCATCCTTTCTTTAAATTATTATACTACTTTTTTCTTATTATGTCCAACAAAAATTGTTTTTTTATCAAGATTTAACAATACCATAAAAAAACAGGGGATGTAGAAATAGCTACATCTCCCAAAAAATTCAATATATTAATATTTATTTGGGCCGATTTTCCAAGGCCTCTTTGCTGTTAAAGCCAATATAATCACTTGACCCTGTATCCATACCCATAGCTATTATCCTATCTGTTTCCACCTGAGATATTACATAATCTGTTATATCGATTTCGATATATGCTTTTACATCAGGCGAAGTAGCCGTTACTATTTTATTTCCCATACCGGGAGCGTTTGACCATGTAACAGCATCCTCATTCCAATCATTAGCAATTTGATAAATATTAAAGCTTGGTTTTGAATTGACAATACCTGTTCCACCATATAGGCGAAGTGTAGCCCTTTGCACAGAGGCGATTTCTTCAGGCAAGGTGAACTTAATATAAACATATCTTTTATACCCTGCGTTACCATGCTTAAGTCCCAATAATTCATTTGCACCATAATTAGTATTTTGATATGATGTACCATTTCGTGTAAATACATCATCGGTTGGATTTATTGCAACTCTATTAACATCTGTCGCAAACTTCTCAATAGGCAAAGCAACAGGAAGCATATTATCATTCCACAAAAAAGCCTTATAATAGCAATCGGCTATACTATCCCCTGCATTAACGGATTCGGTGCTAGCACTATTTTCACCGCCCACAGGGACTTGGATCTGCACAACGCTAATATCCTTAAGCTGATTAGTAGCTTTGCTAAGTGCTGCAATGCACAAATTCATATTTGCTAATGTATGAAAATTATTCAAAACAGTCGCTTTAGCCTTTGCAGTGCTCCCCTCATTATTCAGCTCGAATACTGTAGCCTCATGCCTTATCCGATGCAGTAAACCTGATAGTAGAATTATACATAGGGCTGTTATCATCCTGTGATAAAATAGACTCAGCATTTAATGTAATTGCATATTCCCTTTCCGCTTCCATGCCATCAGGGAATGAAACATATGCTCTTTTAGTTTCCGCATCATACTCTACATCAATCTTGGCACTTGGTACAATATCTAAGCTCTGCTCATTTATAGTTGCAGCATTCATATCTCTGTCAAACTCAAAATAAACATATGAACCCTCATAGAGCCTTTTACCCTGGGCAGGATATTTTGCTATTACATTGGGTTTGTCACCCGAGGCAATCCTCCTTTCAAGCTGGTCAAGATATAGTGACTGAGGAACAAGAGTGTCACCTGTGCCAACTCCCTCTACAAAATCCATTGGAGATGTGCTATCTCCCTCATATGCAGATACTTTATATGCTGCACCCTTAGTGCCTACAACATAGCCCATACCATACTGCTGTGTTTCAACAAGGGAGCTTTCCCCGCTTTGATAAGAATCTCCCTTAGAATTCCAGAAAACAACCTGAGTCGAGGTCTGTCCATGCCTGTTAGTTGAGCCATATGAATTACGATTTATTGCTTCTAGCTGGTCGCCCTTCATAATCATACTATCGATAAGATTAGCGTGAGCAAGGTGAAGATGGTGATCAGTTTCCTTCTTTGCCGTTGCAGATGTACTTGCTGTAAGCACATTGCCCGAACAATACATTCCACCAAAACTGTAGTTATGTCGTCCATGGTAGGCATAGCAATTGATAATAAGGCACTCCTGCCCTTTGAGATTAAATAAATACCCATTGCCACCACCACCCTCATAGAGTGGCTTCTGGATATTGCAATCATCAACTGTTACACTACGGCAAAATCTCAGGTCAATACCATCGGAAATGATATGAATATCCTTTGTGTTTTCCGCCGGCTTAAAGGTCCCTATATTGGTTATCCATCCATTAACTGTATGGGTAATTCCAATAAGTCTTGAAAGATGGCTCTCGTAAGCGGCTGTACCCTCGGTGGTGTAATCCTCCTCTGCCAATCCAGCCTTTGTATTCTCAAGCATACCAAATGACATATCCTTTATGCCAACCTCTTCAAGATGCGCCACATTGGACCTAAACACTCTGGCATTATCCCTCATCTTAAGAGTGTATCTTACAGGAATATCAATAGTAAGGGTTTTATTAACCTCATCAACCTGTATAACCTGACGATAATACTGAATCGGTTGAATATCGGTTTTCCATAAGTTAGTCTGGCCATGCTCCGCAATAAAATCCTTAGTTGCATCCATCTTAATAAATATCCAATCTCCAGCCTTATACTCAGCAACAGACTCAACAGGGATAACCTTGTCAAGCTCCCCTAAATCCTTTGTGACTTTTGCCACATTGAACTCGTCCAAAGATGCCCAATCCACAAAGCCTGTGGGACAAAAGTTAAAAATAGTGGTCATCCTCATATAAGGCTCTGTATTATAGATTTTTGTCTTGTCCGCACCGTCACCCTTAATAAGAATATTGCTATGAGTGATAGTAAAAACCCTGCCCGTCTCAATAGGACTAACCTTATATGTACCTTCAGGAAGGTATATCGTGCCACCTCCTGCTAATTGCGCGGCATCTATTGCAGACTGTATAGCAAGCGTAGAATCTACTGCGCCCGTGTTGTCTGCTCCATATAAAGGGTCAGTTACATTGAATATCTCACCGATATCCCCTGTTGGAACAGGCTCTTCTCCCATATGATAACCTGCATAAGAATAATCCTGCAAAAAAAGTCCATCCCCAGTTGTAAATCCGGGTGCCCAATCTTCAGGATATAATACACTTCGCCATGCTTCTACTGTTGTATCCTCTGCAAACACAAGGGTATTAAATATAAATGCGAAAGCAATGACTAACGCAAAGAGCTTTTTCATATGTATATCCCCCTTTATTACCTGTATGTATAGAGTTATATCATATTTATATTTATATGTAAACATTATTAATATTCTCTTAAATAAAAAATGCCCGTTACCGATGGTAACGAGCATTTTAATTATAAATTTTAAATTATCTTGGGAATTTAACTGCTGCCTGTGCTGCCGCAAGTCTTGCGATTGGCACACGGAATGGTGAGCAGGAAACATATGAAAGACCTGTCTTGTGACAGAACTCAACTGATGAAGGATCTCCACCGTGTTCACCACAGATACCAAGTTTGATATCAGGGCGAGTCGCTCTACCAAGCTTACAAGCCATGTCAACAAGCTTACCAACGCCTGTCTGGTCAAGTCTTGCAAATGGGTCTGACTCGTAGATTGAATGAGCATAGTAGTCTGAAAGGAACTTACCAGCATCATCACGAGAGAAACCAAATGTCATCTGTGTAAGGTCATTAGTACCGAATGAGAAGAACTCTGCTTCCTTAGCAATTTCATCAGCTGTAAGAGCAGCACGAGGGATTTCAATCATAGTACCAACCATATATTTCATATCAACGCCAGCTTCTTCGATAAGCATATCAGCAGTCTTAACAACTAACTGCTTAACAAAAGCGAGCTCTTTGATTTCACCTACAAGAGGAATCATAATTTCAGGAACGATGTTCATTCCGTCCTTGTTTACATTAATTGCAGCCTGTATAATAGCTGTAGCCTGCATTTCTGCAATTTCAGGATATGTTACAGCAAGACGGCAACCTCTGTGACCAAGCATTGGATTGAATTCGTGAAGTGATACAACAGCATCTTTAAGAGCTGATTCACAGATTCCTGATTCCTGAGAGAGAATCTTAATTTCTTCATCAGTGTGAGGAATGAATTCGTGAAGAGGTGGATCAAGAAGACGGATTGTAACTGCGTTACCCTCCATAGCCTTGAACATGCCTTCAAAGTCTGAGCGCTGCATTGGAAGAATCTTATCAAGAGCTGATTTTCTCTGTTCAACAGTCTTAGCTACAATCATTTCACGCATAGCTGTAATTCTGTCACCACCAAAGAACATATGCTCTGTACGGCAAAGGCCGATACCTTCAGCACCAAACTTAAGCGCTGCAGCTGCATCTTCAGGAGTATCTGCATTAGCTCTTACCTTAAGAACTCTTACATCGTCAGCCCAGCCCATGAATTCGCCGAAGTCACCTGTAAGCTCAGCTTCAACTGTATTAATCATGCCTTCGTAAACATTACCTGTGCTACCATCAAGAGAGATGCAATCTCCTTCTTTATATGTCTTGCCCTTAATAACAAATGTCTTTTCTTCTTCGTTTACAGTAAGATCACCAACACCAGCTACACAACATGTACCCATACCTCTTGCAACAACGGCTGCATGAGATGTCATACCGCCTCTTGCAGTAAGGATACCTCTTGAAGCAACCATACCCTTAATATCTTCTGGAGATGTTTCAAGACGAACAAGGATAACTGGGTGTGTCTTTGCAGCTTGTACAGCAGCAGCTGCTGTGAAGTAAGCGTGACCTGCAGCAGCACCAGGAGATGCTGGAAGACCTGTTGCAATAGGATCAGCAGCCTTAAGAGCAGCTAAATCAAATGTTGGGTGGAGGAGTGAATCAAGCTGTTTAGCTTCTACCTTAAGAATAGCCTCTTCCTTAGTAATCATTCCTTCTTTAACAAGGTCAACTGCGACTTTAAGAGCAGCCTGAGCTGTTCTCTTGCCGTTTCTTGTCTGGAGCATATAGAGCTTACCTCTTTCGATAGTGAACTCCATATCCTGCATATCCCTATAGTGATTTTCAAGCTTATTAGCGATTTCTACAAACTGAGCATAAACTTCTGGCATTACACTTTCGAGTTGTGAAATAGGAAGAGGAGTACGTATACCAGCAACAACGTCTTCGCCCTGTGCGTTCATAAGGAACTCACCATAGAGCTTATTTTCACCTGTTGATGGGTTACGAGTAAAGGCAACACCTGTACCTGATGTTTCGCCCATGTTACCAAATACCATTGCCTGAACATTAACAGCTGTTCCCCAGCTTGATGGGATATCGTTCATTCTTCTGTATTCGATAGCTCTTTCTGTGTTCCATGAACGGAATACAGCCTGTACAGCCTTGATAAGCTGTGTATGTGGGTCCTGAGGGAATTCTTCGCCCTGAACATTCTTGTAATGTGCCTTGAACATTTCTGTGAGCTTCTTAAGGTCATTTGCATCAAGATCTGTATCCAGAACAACGCCCTTTTCTTCCTTCATTTTGTCAATAATTTTTTCAAATTCGCTCTTGCTTACTCCCATAACAACATCAGAGAACATCTGAACGAATCTTCTATAACTGTCATATACAAAGCGGTCATTTCCTGTAAGCTTGATAAGCCCTTCTACAACCTGATCGTTAAGACCAAGGTTAAGAATTGTATCCATCATACCAGGCATTGATGCTCTGGCACCTGAACGAACTGATACAAGCAAAGGATTTGCGACATCGCCGAATTTCTTTCCAACAATATCTTCTGATTCCTTAAGCTTTTCGTCGATCTGAGCGAGGATATCATCACCAATCTTTTCCCCATCCTCATAAAATCTTGTACAAGCTTCGGTTGAAACTGTGAATCCCTGAGGCACAGGCATACCGAGGTTTGTCATCTCTGCAAGGTTGGCACCTTTACCACCTAGAAGTTCTCTTTGAGAACCATTGGCCTCCTTGAACAAATAAACATATTTTTTGCTCATTCTTTCTCCTCCTATTTAGCTTATATATTATTAAATTATATCACAATTGCTGGGGGTTGTCCAGCATTATTTGCAAATATTGTAATTTGCTGGGCGTTCTCTCAATCTGGTATAAAAGATACTCCTCGCAAACCTGACAAAGCTCTTTTTCCACCTCTTTAGAAACCCTAAAAGAGAACACCAATTTATCGGGTGCGGTGCATATATAGTTAATAGCTTCAAGCGTTGCTTCTGACACCCTTTTCCCTCCGCCGCACTTGTCACAAAGAGCACCTCCTTTTTCTGCAGAAAAGCGATTAAGCCTTTCCCTTCCTCCACAAATACCACAGCACTCTCCGTATGGCATAAATCCAGCCAAAGACATAAGTCGCATTTCAAACAATGGTTTTAGATATGTATAGTCCTCCGCTTTCTCAAGCATGTGCAAGGTGTTAAGGGCAAACCTCAGTTCCCTTTCTGTATCTTCACCCACCGCAACAATGCCCAGTAACTCACAAAAGTACACGCCCAAAGAAACCTTCAGCACATCATTGCGGATACCATAAAAGTTCTCCACCACATCGCAAGAAGATGTATAAGGCAGCCTCCCTTTGCCCTTTTTTAGAACGATTTTGCTATAGCAAAAAAGCTGCGAACCAGCAAAGAGGCGGCTTTTAAGGCTATTTGCCCCATTTGCCGCCGCTTCTACCTTACCTTGGGGTGTCAGGATGCTAAGCATCCTGCTACCTTCACCGTATTTGGTTGACTTGATTATCAATCCTTCGGTTTCCATCGTCCTGTGCTATCCTACAACTTTCATCTTTATTTTTTGCATATATCAAATAACTCTCAACAGAGCCTGTCTGCGCAAATTCATTCCATAATTTATCTTTATCCATAGCAACCTCACCTCTTATGATTAGGGTTGCCTTTGAGATTTTAATTTATAGCAAGAAACATTTGTCAATCTGCAACATAACCTAGATTCTTAATTGCAGAATTTTTATTACGCCAATCATCCTCAACCTTAACCCACATTTTGAGGAATACTTTACCATCAACAAGTCTTTCAATATCTCTTCTTGCTTCTGTGCCGATTCTCTTAAGCATAGCACCGCCCTTGCCAATAATCATACCCTTATGGGATGCCTTTTCACAGTAAATAACTGCGCTGATTTCAGTAATATCACGGTCCTCATCATAGGTCATTTTTTCAAGCTCGACTGCTGTGCCAAAAGGAATCTCATCATTAAGTAGTCTGAAAAGCTTTTCTCTGATAATTTCCGCTACAATTACTCTTTCAGGCTGATCTGTAAGAGTATCATCAGGAAAGTATTTTGGACCTTCGGGCATATATTTTTTAATCTCGCTGATAAGTGACTCAACCCCTGTGCCCTTCTGTGCGGAAAGGGGAACAATTTCGGCAAAATTATAAAGCCCCTTAAGCTGTGAAATTACAGGAAGAACGTCCTCCTTTGCAGCAAGGTCAATCTTATTAATTACAAGAAATACTGTAGCACCACCAACAGGGAGCATCTCAATAAGTTCGCTATTGCTTGACTTATCTTTTGCGGTAATATCCACAAGATAAAGAATAACATCAACATCTGATGCCGCAAGCTTAACTTCACGATTCATAAATTCGCCAAGCTTGTTACGAGCATTATGCATACCCGGAGTGTCTACAAAAACAAGCTGTGCTTCCTCGTCTGTATATACACCTGTAATCTTGGTGCGAGTAGTCTGCGGCTTTGAAGATACAATAGCAATCTTCTCACCCATAAGCTTATTGATAAGAGTCGATTTTCCTGCATTAGGTTTCCCCACGATTGAGATAAATCCTGATTTGAACATTTATTTTTTCTTCCTTTCGGGCAGGAAAACAAAGAGTATTCCCACTAATATATATAAAACGAATATTGTCAAATTGATAGGTGCTGAAAAACACGCCTTTATTAAATCCCCCAGAACCTTTGTATTCCACAGAATCTGCCACGCAATACCAACCGCACAAAGGGTGCTTACATATACCCCACCGGCAGCCACATCCTTGCATGTTTTTATTAAAGGATTAACCTCAGTTGTAACGCTGTTTGCAAGGCTTTCAATCGCTGTATTAAATATTTCGCAAACAAGCACAAACCCTATAACCATAAAGATAATTGCGATTTGCGTTGATGTTAGGTTATACCTTGGCAAAATCCCCAAAACAGTAATGGCAGCAAAGGTATGTATGCGAAAGTTTCTTTCGCTTTTCAGGCAGTACCACAAACCTAGAAAAGCATATACAAAACTCATAATCAGTTTTTTCATAAAACTTCGCTCCCAATATATTTCATTTACTATCTGTGTAGATTCAATCCCTTTAGTATTATGTCCTGTTTTTCAAACATTTCTTTTTCTTCCTCAGGTGTCATATGGTCATAGCCAAAAAGATGAAGCATTCCATGAGCTGTAAGGAATCCAATCTCCCTTTTAATACTGTGCCCATACTCGATTCTTTGCTCCTCGGCTCTTTCTGAAGAAATAACCAAATCACCTAAAACTCCACCGTCTTCAAAATCATCCATAGGGAACGAAAGAACATCGGTAGGACTATCAATATCTCTATGCTCTTTGTTGATCTCCTGTATCCCCGAATTATCAACAATAAGAACATCCACTTCACTATTATTTGTAAAGCCTTCTTCCTCCGCCGCTTTATTCGCAACATCGATGATTGTTTTCTTTAGTTCTTCAGGAAATTCCCCTGTTTCATCATCTATGAAAACTTCTATCATATTTATCATCCTTTCGCATAGCCAAGCACTACTCTGTCAAGGCCTGCAAGGTCCTTTAAAATCTCTATTCTTTCAAAGTCATCCTTCATCAAATCCGAGACCCTCTGACCTTGATTATATCCAATTTCAAAGGCAAGTAATCCGCCTTTTGTAAGATGGCTTGGAGCATTCGAAATGATGTATCTATAAAAATCAAGCCCATCATCACCACCATCAAGAGCCAAGACAGGCTCTTTGAGAACCTCTGTCTGCAAGGTGGGGACAACATCAGATTCTATATACGGTGGATTGGAAACAATGCAATCATATATTCCATCAATTCCATCAAACACGCTTGCTGTGATAAACTGGGCCCTGTCTGCAACGCCATTTCTCTGGGCATTTCCTATGGCAACCGCTGTTGCATCTGCGGAAATATCCATACTCATACAACTGATATTTTTATTATAATGGGCAATGCTTATGGGAATACACCCGCTGCCGCTGCCAATTTCCAAAAGCTTTCCCTTTGGAAATCTTTCAAGAACCGCCTCTACAAGAGTTTCTGTATCAGGCCGAGGGATAAGCACAGCCTTAGTTACATAAAAATCAAGGCTCATAAACTCGCATTCACCAAGGATATATGCAACGGGCTCCCCCTCTGCTCTGCGCATAACAAGCTTTATAAACGCTTCCTTTTCTCTGCTATTTAACGGCATATCACCACTAATAAGCAATTTAAGTTTATCCATCTTCATGACATGGCACATAAACAGCTGTGTGTCCAAAACAGGTGTCTGCACACCGCCTAGCTGCTCAATCCCATATTTTAAAGCTTCACGAATTACCATTTGTCATCCTCTTTTGAATCTGTAAGAACAGCCTCAAGAGATGCAATCGCAACCTCAAGCTGGCTCTCATCAGGTTCTCTTGTGGTGATATACTGAAGCCACATACCTGGAGCTGCAACAATAGCTGTAAGTTTATTATCATATTTACCTAAAAGCTTGATGATTTCATATGACACTCCGGCTACCAAAGGTAAAAGCAGTAGCTTGAGTCCCATCATAGCCCAACGATTAATATCCCAGCTTAAGAATGAGAAAATCAGTATGCTTATTACCATTACAATAAGCAAAAAGTTAGTTCCGCATCTCGGGTGCAATCTTGTAAATTGCTTTGCATTCTCAGGAGTAAGCTCTGCTCCGCTTTCGTAGCAATGGATAGTCTTATGCTCCGCACCGTGATATTGGAAAACCCTCTGGATATCCTTCATCTGTGAAACAAGTGTAAGATATACGAGGAAGATAGAAATTCTCACACAACCTTCAACAAGGTGGAGAATTATATTATTATCAGAAATAAATGATTTGCACCAACCAACAAGGAAGTTCGGGAGCAGATAGAACAAACCTATGCTAAAGAAAAGGGAAACTGCAACTGCGGTGTATATAGCAATATCCTTAATCTTATCACCAAACTTATCATCCATCCATTGTTCAAACTTTGATGGCTTGTACTCTTCATCATCCTCCAAATCCACAAGCTCCGCCGAATATGTCAGCGCCTTAACACCTGTTATCATAGAATCAATAAAGTTAACAATTCCTCTTATAACAGGAATTTTATTAAGCTTGAATTTTGTAACTATTGAATTAACGGTTTTTTTATCAATAATAATTTCACCATCAGACTTGCGAACAGCGACAGCAATATGCTTTGGGCCCCTCATCATAACGCCCTCAATAACTGCCTGACCGCCAATGCTTGTACGGTGAATGTCACATTTTGTTTTTTTGCAAGACATATATGCCACCTCTTCCTAAATCCTACCATGAGGATTTCAATCTATTATATCAAACATTTACGCTATAGTCAAATCTTTTGAATAATTGGGGAAAAATATTTAAAAAAACTTTTAAAATATGTATTGACAAGTTGATTTTTATTTGTTATACTATTCAAGCATTAAGGAAATGCAGGTGTGGCGGAATTGGCAGACGCACTATCTTGAGGGGGTAGCGGCCACCGGTCGTGTGGGTTCAAGTCCCACCACCTGCACCATTTCAGAGATTTTCGGTTGCATTCGCAATCGAAAATTTTTTGAAATCAGAACAAAATATATAGCCGAATAGTGTAATGGTAGCACCACAGACTCTGACTCTGTTTGTGAGGGTTCAAATCCTTCTTCGGCTACCATATCATCACATCGGGAAAGATAGATTTTCCCGTACAAGCTGAAAAGCCTGAGAAATCAGGCTTTTTTCTTGTCCTAATATTTATATGTACAAGCAATATTTTCATCATGGACAATCTGTATATTTGTACGAAGGCTGGTTTGCGATTTTTTTATGCACCCATGTCCAAACTTTAACACGTTTCCTGCTTGTCTTCCGAGAAAAAATGCACCCATGTCCATCTTTTACATATTTTTTAGATTATTCGGCATCATAATATTTTTTTAAACGTGAGTCTACATGGATTTTCTGCCCATCGCGGAACTTGACCGCCACATCATTTTTGGCGTGTATGGTTATGGACTCCACCGTTGCCCGGAATAATGGTTCGTCAAAGCATTCCAGTAAGTTTTTGCGTTCCCGTACCGCTTGTATAAATTTCATCATGCCATGCCGCTTGGTCTGTTGGCACTGCCTTTCGTGCTCCAGAGTGGCGAGGCGTTCCTTGAAAGAATTATATCTTCCAGTCAATTCTGTATATTGCCTTGTATATTCCGCTTGGTCGCGGAGGGTTCGGGCGTTGTCGTTTACTAAATCGGATATTTGTGCGTAAATCCCGGCGGCGCGTTCCTTGAGCATGGTTTCTTCATTATCAAATGCGGTAGTGTCCGCTAATAAATCCAATATAGGTTCAAGGGCGGTTATGTAGCGTTCACGTTCAGTGACGACTTGGTTAAATGCCAATATAAACGCCAGCCTCAATTCTTCCTCCAAAATATTGACGGATGGGCAGGTTGTTCCGCGTTCCTTGTATTTGCCGCCGCATTGCCAAACTTGGCGGGAGGCTTTTTTGCCGTTTTCCGTTGTGCGCCAAGTGCGCCTACCATATACTGAGCCGCAGTCCGGGCAGAATATCTTACCGGAAAAGCAACTGATATTACTTCTGCCTGATCCAAAACCGCCATTGCGCTCTATTTCCGCTTGTACCAAGTCAAAAACCTCTGCCGTGACGATTCCCGGATGCGAGTTTTCAACGTAATATTGCTCCACTTGCCCTTCGTTTTTTACCATTTTCTTGGTTAGATAATCGGCGCAGAATGTTTTTTGCAAAAGTGCATCGCCTTTGTAGCGTTCGTTGGTTAATATACTTTTTATAGTAGAAACCGCCCACACAGTTTTACTGCTGGGCGTTGGAATGCCTCGTCCGGTCAGTGTATTGCAAATCTGCCGTATAGTAGAACCATTAAGGTACATCTGATAAATTTCCCTCACTATTTTCGCTTCGGACTCCACAATTTTAGGAGTGCCGTCCTTGCCCTTTTCATAGCCTAAAAATTGGCGGTATGGCATGGATACCTTCCCGTCTGCAAACCGTTTTCTTGCACCCCAAGTCACGTTTTGGCTGATGTTTCTTGACTCCTCCTGCGCGATGCTGGACATAATTGTCACCAGCAGCTCACCCTTGCCGTCAAACGTCCAAATCTGCTCCTTCTCGAAATAGCACTCCACACCTTTTTCTTTAAAAGTGCGGATGGTGTTTAAGCTGTCAACGGTATTACGAGCAAAGCGGCTGATGGATTTTGTAATGAGCAAGTCAAACTTACCCGCCAAACCATCCATGACCATTTGTTTAAAACCCTCTCGTTTTTTAGTATTCAATCCAGAAATACCCTCGTCAGTATAAATGCCGGACATAATCCAATCATCGCGCTCAGCAATATATTTGGTATAAAAGTCCACTTGTGCCTCAAACGAGGTTTCCTGTTCATCTTTATCAGTACTCACGCGGGCGTACACCGCCACCCGGCGTTTTACGGTAGGGTCACCAAGCGGCGTGTTGTGATATAAATTCAAAGTGGCGGGAATTACTGTAATTTGAGGATTATTCTCCATTTTGTTTCACCCTTTCCTGTTCATATCTCTTTTGCCGTGCCGCCTCCCGCATTTCGGGAGTCCATGCCTCGCGGCGAGACGGATTTTGCCATTCAATAACCGTTGCATCGCCGTTCTTCAAACGAAAGTGCAGGATATTATGCTCCGGAACAGTTATTTTTTCAATAATATCCAATCCGCCAACATCAGCAACGATGCGGTCTAAAATGTCCTCCGGAATTTGCTGAGAAGCACACTCGGCTTTTCCATAAGTATTAAATGTTTCGCATATCCACACAATTTTTTCGTACTTAGTACCAGCGTTATTATGTTTGCGCCTATAATACGAACCACATTTGCCGCAACGGATGAGTCCGGTATATGTGTAATTTCCCGTGGATTGAAGTGGTTTGTGCGCCTTCGCCCGACGTTTTATTTCAGCTTGAACCGCATCGAAAGTAACTTTATCGATTATCGGTTCGTGGCTATTTTTAACGTGATACTGCGGCAGTTGACCCACGTTTTTAACAAGGCGTTTTGTGATATGATTATCCACAAAGCTTTTTTGCAGGAGCAAACTTCCTGTGTACTTTTCATTTCGCAATAGTTTTGACAATCCGCTTGTGCTAATTTTTATGCCTTGCCCCCGGTATTTTTTGCAGATGGCTACAATGCCCATGCCGCTTAAATAATCATTAAATAGTGCCTTTACTACATCTGCCTCATCTGGGATAATTAGTAGCTTACCGTCCACCAAATGATAACCCAGCATTTTCATGCTGGACACTTTACCGTCGCGGAAATCTTTCCTTATGCGCCACTTCACGTTTTCGGATGCCGAGCGTGATTCCTCCTGTGCATATGATGCCAGCAGTGTAAGCAGGAACTCACCTTCAGCCGACAGCGAATAAATGTTTTCTTCCTCGAAAAAAATATCCACCCCAAGTGCCTTTAATTCCCGCACCGACTCCAAGGTGGTGACAGTATTTCTGGCTAATCTTGAGATGGATTTTGTGATAATCATTTCTATTTCCCCAGCGCGGCACTTGTCCAGCATTTCCTGAAATCCGGGGCGGTTCTCTTTTGTCCCTGTGTAAGCCTCATCTGCAAAAACTCCGACATATTCCCATTCCTTGTGTTTACTGATTAAATTGGAATAATAACTGACCTGCGCCGATAATGAGTGCAGCATGGTTTCTTTACCGGAAGAGACTCTCGCATACGCCCCCACTTTTTTGCGCTTTGGCGGCGGTGGCAGCGGCTTTATTTTGTGTATTTTCATTTTGGTTTGCACCTCCTTTTCCTACTGACATTATACCTCTAAAAGCCTTATAATTCAAGCATTACAGGCACTTTTCAACCCTCGAAGATTATCCACCATGACGTGGTTTTGGCGGCATGACCGAATGAATAACCGGGCGGTAACAATCGACATACATTTTGTCTGCTTTCATAAAATCTTGCCTGTCAATAATGCCGCATTCCAGCATTTCCCGCACCAAAGCCATCGCCATACCATAATCTATCTCATTTTGAAACTGTTCTTTATTCACCTACTTCACCCCACCTTGCTTTTGAGTAACATCTTATATTGCAATATTTTCGGGTACGGTTGCCGAGGGTATCAAACTCCGCGCCGCAGTAGGCGCAGATGGCAATATACCCCACGCGGTTTTTATTCCAGTAAGCATTCCGGCAACGGCTGTCACAGAACCGTTTTGTTTTTTTGTGAGGGGTTTGATCCAGCGGATTTCCGCAATTTCCGCATCTGTTAGGGGCATCCTCTGCAACAGTATTCTGACTTAGACGATGATAAAAGGATTTTATTGTGTTCTTGGAAATATTAAGCTTTTGTGCAATTTCTGAAAACGGTACATTTTGGGAACGCATCTTCAGTATTTCACGCTTTTGACAATCCTCCAATTTCACAAAATTACCCCCTTACCAAAAGACAAGAACCACACCACCGGCTCCACCTCCGCCGCCCGACCCTGCCGAACCATTAGACGAACCGCCGCCTACTTGTGCGCCACCGCCACCGCCCCCTCCGCCGCCGTAGCCAGTTCCGGCTTGACCCGCGATTCCCATGCCTCCGGCGTAAGCCGCTGTTACTCCGATAGAGCCACTACCAGCGTATGCATCGCCCCCGGCTCCGCCATTCCCGCCTGATAAATACCCAACAACAGCCTCGCCAGCACCACCCACACCTCCTGCTTTACCCGTGCCTGCATACGCGCTTTCTGTGCCGCTCCCCCCGCCGCCAGCCGCACCGGGTGAATTTGAGCCGCCTCCCGCACCACCTCCGCCACCGCCGCCCCCAGCGGAAGTAGAGGATGTTGAACCAGTCCCTGTACAACCGATAACCCCAGCAGAACCTGCCGCGCCGCCATTACCGCCATTCCCCCCTGCGGCTGTTGAAGTTGCCAAAGCACTATGCGAACCTGCGCCACCACCACCGCCTCCGCCTCTGCCAATAGTAACGGTAATGCTGTTTACATCTGTCAGTTCAAATTGAACCATTTTTATTTCCCCATTTTTTCCACCGCTACCATTACCGAAACTCGCGGACGAACCGCCGCCGCCCCCCGCGCCGTAGCCTCCACCGCCGCTAAAACCCAGCTTATTATAGCCAATTGCAACAGTTGCCCTGTCAGCCGCCGTGTATGAGTTTGCTGCGCCAGCGGCAGAACCGAATCCCGCGCCCTTGTAACGATTATCCATCTCGGTAAATATTGCGTTAAGAATATCATCGTATTGCTTGCCGTTGCTTAGTTCACCTAAACTTCTTGGAGTAATAATAAAGCCGCCACCGCCGACTTCCGAGCCGTTGCCTATGTTTGGCTGACCGCCGATTCCCCCTGCGGAGGAGACAATACTCCCAAAAGAGGACGCAGTTCCATTTCCACCCGTACCGCCGTTTCCGTTTCTGCCGGAACCTCCTGCGCCGCCGCCCCCGCCGCCAACGCACACGATTGAAATTAAGCTGCCAGTTACAAGTCCATAATTAGCCGGATTAAAAGATCCGTCCGTTTCAAAAAGTCGAACGCCCATGTATATCCCCCCTATATCGACATAAAAAAGTCCTCTTCAAATAGAAACTTTTCAAAATCTGATTTTACGTTTGCTTTATTAATAGTAAGATGTTTCAAATAAAGTGATGGAATGGTGATGCCCAGCGATGTCAGCAAACCTTCGATTAGTTCGTCACTAAGCAATGTTGCTTTATTGAGTGGTGTTCCCACTTCAAGGGGATTGTCTGCCCTTGTGATTGTAGCATAAAAAGGCGCACCTCCATTTTCCGGCGTTATAAGTACCCTACCGGGATTTTGCGGTATTCTGTCCTGCATTTCGATTCCTCCTCTAAACTTCGCCCGAATATAACTCACCGCTGTACCAAAACGCCGACACCATGCGGGATAACCAGTTATATATCAACTGCAAATCCCATTCCAGCACGTTTACTTGCTCGAAATCAAGACTATTTGTAAAGGATATTTCCCGCCAGTCCGGGAGTAATATAAATGTCTCGTGCAAAGTGATTATATTCTGTCTAACACGGTCAATTTCGGCTCTCCAAGGTATCGATTTTATTTCCCACGTTGTGGTATGGACAGATATTACATATCCCAACGAACGAAGGTATTCATATAGATACTGTGTCCACGATTCTATACGGTTTAAGTCCTCGAAATTCAGTGGAACAGGGCGTTCACGATCAAATATTAAATTATCCATCAGTTTACTCCAATCGCTTCAACTTCACATATTAAACCACCATCAAAGTTTAGCTTCTGCCGAATTACGACCGCTGGGCGAATACCGCCGTAAGGGTCGTGAACGGTCACGAAGTCAGAAATATCCCGCGCCGGATTGCCACGCTCCTGCAATTTATACGAGAACCTTCGCTTTGCCAACGTCAAAAGCCACGCCGCTGTTGCATTTCCGTTCGTATCCAGAACCAGCGGATTAGCGTATGCGGCAACACCCACAGGTTCGTCAACACCGATGTCGGAGGCGGTATATACGAATTCATCGTCTCCTTGCCGGACGGTTAATTCCACCACGTTTATCTTTTCACCCACGGTGATTTTCGGCATAGCAGCCATGTTGTTAAAATCCAAAATATCCACCGATTCCTGTATTGCAATCGAGTCGAAGAATACCAGCACCCCATCCCGGTTTATATAACAGGCACACCGAGCCGCTTGTGTTAAAAGACGCAACGCCTCGCGGCAAGTCGTGTCCTCCTGAATTGCGCCGCTGACCATCCGGGCGGCTATATCGGGCGGCATTGAAAACTCCAGCCTCGCACCGCTGTATTCAAGCACGGCGGTCATCGCTTGAAACAGGCTCCAAGATTCGGACACATCCCCACGGTATGCCACGTCAAGGCTGTAAATTTTATCGTGGGCGGTAACCCGCGCCGTGAGCGCATCATCCTCGGCAGTTGCTGTGGTAAAGAAAAATTTACCCATATAAACCCATTCGCTGTTTATCCCAAGCCACAACGCCAAAGGCTGGGATTGCTGGAGGTAAGCGTAAATTCCCTGCGGATTTGCCATGTTCCAATCCTTGGATGAATTGTCCACCGTAAGGTTAAACTCAGTGGCTGGAAGGCTTGAAGCATCCGGCGAAAAAGCGGTCTCAAGGCTTGCCGATACGGTGTTATTCCGGTCGAACCGCAAAACCGCGCCGAATAACACCTCCGCAACGCGCACACGGCGGTACGGCTTGGCAGTGGCGGTAAATTCAAATACAATTTTCCGGTAGTTTTCGGTCGGCATATCCACAAAATACCGAACCCCGGTATTTTCGACGATTGTTTGGTTTATCAACGTCCCGGTGTGATCGTAGGCGTAAACATTAAACAGGGCGGGATATTCCTCCGCTTTGTCATCAAAACAAATGGTAAAGCCCACGCTATCACGGTTTTCCTGCCATATGAAGGAAAGCTGCGGAGGCTCGGCAAATGAACAATCCGCGCCGGAAATAACATCGCTCCACCACCCGGTCTGCCCCAAATTTTCCGGCTCCGGCAGGATAAACGAACCGTCCAGCATCCAATAATCCCGTTCAAGTGATGCATACTTTCGACTCATTTTTTCCTCCCGGTCATGGGTCTCCGATATTTGGGTCAATTCAAACGCCCCTGTCACCTCAGCACTTGCAGCATATTCCGCGCCCACATCCAGCATTTCAAAAACGGCAAGAATATCACAGTAACGCACATCGGCATAAGGATTATATGCCATCAGCTGTCACTTCCTTTGCTGTAAACTCCAGCGATACATCGTGCCAGACCGCCTCGCCGTTGCGGTAGGTAAATACTTTCATGGACGGAAATCCTACCTCAAACCAGCCCTCGGCAAATCCGGTCGGCGATGGATATTCCAGCCACACAAAACTATTTGTACGGAGCAGAAGGGTAAGGTTCGCCGCCAAGCCGACAGGGAGGTAATCCCACTCGGCTTTTATAACCGCTCTATATCCTAAAATGTCTTTGACTATTCTACCCGACACCATCATGGTGCGCCGGGATTCTTCTTTCGCCCCAACGGTTATTTTTTTAATGCGCGGCATGGTAATAAAATCGGATTTATCCGCGTTATAAATTACGATTCTATCCAAGTGTCACACCCCTTTGCCGCGACACGTCACGAAGCGGATCAAATATCGTCTGGGCGATGGTTTTGCCATCAAGATTAACATTGAGGGTAATGTTGCCGACATTCGCGCCACCTAAAACGCCGGAAAGACCACCCACCAATCCATTGACCATATCGGTGGTCACACTTGTGTTCATAGCAGTATCAAAACTGGCTGGAATGGCGTTTTGCATATCGCGTGAAACATCTGCCATCGCACTTTCAAACCCAGCACCCAAACCTAATGCCAAATTGCCGCCAATCCCTGCAAACAGGGTGGAAGGGGAATTGATGCCAAAGAAATCTTTTATCCTGTCCATGATTCCGCTGAAAAGCCCACGGATTTTATCCCAGAGCCATGCTCCCGCATCGGAAATGCCCTGCCATACGCCCCTTAGAAGCTTACCGCCGATCTCTGTCATTTTCGGTATAAAGCTGGTAAACGCCGAAACAATCCCAGTTATAATCTGCGGCACGGCTTTGACAATTTCTATAATTATTGTGGGTAGGGCAGTAATAAGCGCGATAAATAAATCCATTCCGGCAATGATAATCTTATCAATGTTATTTATAAGCGCGTTTACAATTCCCTCTACAATAATCGGTATAGCTTTTATAATCTCTTGGATTATTTCCGGCAACGCCCCAATCAACGACACCAACAGATCAATTCCGGCGCGTACAATCTGAGGCACTAACTGGATAACCGCCGTTACAATCGCCGTGATAATTTGCGGAATAACAGCAATTATTGTGGCGATAATTTCAGGCAGGGCAGTTACCAGCGATATTAAAAGCTGAACTCCCGCCTCTATAATTTGTGGAATTGAATCCACCAAAAAGTCCAAAATTGACGTTATAATGTCCGGCAGGGCGGCATACAGAATGGGAAGGGCATCTAATATTCCCTGCGCAAGCCCGGTTATAAGGGATAATGCCGCATCTAAAATCATGGGCAAATTGTCCAGCAAACCTTGAACAATAGTGATTACTGCGGTTACGGCGGCGGGAATCAGTCGAGGCAAAGCCCTGCCGATTCCTTCCGTGAGGGCGGTTACCAGTTCCATTGCGGCAGTAATAAGCAACGGAAGGTTGTTGATTAACGCCTCTGCGATCATCATTACAGCATCCACTACAGCCGGTATGATTTGCGGCAGAAGTGTTAATATGGTATTTAATACTTGTGAAAATAGCTCTGTAAAGGTTTCCAGCAAAATGGGGAGCAAATCAAAAACCGCCGACAAAATTGCACCCATTGCCGTTGGCAATGCAGAAACTATGTTTTCAAGCACCGGAACGATATTGGTAATTACTGCACCAAACGCCTCCACAAGATTTTGCGTTAAGTTGGTCATGTCGGCATTTGCATTACCCAGCCCTGCTGTAAACGAACCGAGCGCGGCTTGCAAAAGTCCAATCGAGCCTGTAATTGTTTGCGTTGACTCACGGGCAAAGTTCCCGGCATATTGCTCTGTGTTTTCAAAAAACATCTGCATTGCCACTTCAGCCTTTTCAGCTTGAGTGGCTGTCTGCCATGTAAAGTCCAGCCCTTTGGCGAGGGCATAGGCTTCAATATTGGTGGCATTCATCGCCACGCCTAAATTGTCCATCATGGTGAAATTGCCCTTTGCCGCCCCTGCAACAGAATCAAGCGCGGACTTCATATCAATGCCCATAACGGATGCCATATCCGCCGCCCGTTGCATAGCCTTCTCTGTTAGTTCGAGGCTTTTGACCTGTTCCACGCCGGAGCCTTGAAAAAGCGCACCCATTTTGTTGGCGGTGGCAAGATACTCACTTTGTGAAACACCGAGATTTTTGTAGGCTTCTTCGCCTGTTCTTTGGATGGACTCGGCATATGCACCGAATACGGCTTCAGAACCGCCGAGGTTCTGCTCCAATTCACCAAACTGTGCGACAACTTCCTTTCCAAGTTTTATGGCGGCGGCTCCGGCGGCAACAACAACAGCCCCCATCGCCACACCGATCCCTTTAAGAACGCCGCCCAACTTGTCGAATCTATCGCCGGATTTTTCTGCTTCTTCCCCGGATTCTGTAAGCGCATCGCCAAGATTATCCGCACCATCAGCAGATTCCTCCAATTCACGCTCCATATTATTCAACTGCGCTTGCGCGTTATTTAACTGTATCTGCCATGCTTGTGTGCGGCGATCATTTTCACCGAAGGACTCCGCAGAATTTTGAAGTGCGGTTTGAAGAGTGGATATTTTTTCTTTTTGCTGATCGATCTCCTTATTCAGAACGGTATTTCGCGCCGCTAAAGCCGTCACAGAACGGTCGTTTTTGTCAAACTCGGAGGACACCAGCTTCATTTCAGAGCCAAGGACTTTGAAACTTTGATTGATATCCCTGAGTGCGTCTTTGAAGGCTTTTTCGCCTTCTAATCCTATTCGTAATCCAAAATCGTCAGCCATTCGGTGTCACCTCCTGTTTTGTTTTTATTGAAAATAATGTATTCCTATAGTATAATGGTATAAATTTAAAATAATTATCGAGGTTGAATTATGAAGCATTCTGATTTGGAATTCCCATTAAAAGATAATATTTTTACTGATGCACTTAAAGTAATATGGGAGCGAGGATGGCTTGACGAGTTTTCTGAAAGTCACTTTCTTATACGCGCAATAAACGGACAACTGCCCGATTTTCGGACAAAGGATCAACTGGATGCTACCTCACCTGAATTGTATTTTGATTGCGATACGCCCCTTAATTTTCTAAATAACTTCTCTCAACGATTGCAAAAATTTATTTGTTTATGTGGTGATAACGCAGAATCTTTTGTTAAAAACCAATTATCTGCAGGGAAGAATAAATACAGTGAAGATCAGTTTTTTCAAGCCCTGCACGAAGTTCATGTATTTACCTACCTTACATCATTCGGAGATCCAAATGTTGACTATGAACCAGCAATAGGCGGAGTTTCTGGCAAAAAGAATCCAGAATACCGCATCCAAAACAAATTCGCTATACCAGGTAACGAACCTGGGAAGTTATTAGTTCCTGCAGAGGAGTATATTTTTGATATTGAAGTTAAAAGTATTGTTGGTCATATAAACAAAAAAATCGACTTGAAAAAACCATTTATCACACCAATTGTATCAATTGATTATAATAAGCGTGATCAGCTATCCACTTTTTGTGGTGAGCACGGATTCCAAGTTGAACTACCGGATGTTACACATTTGTGTGCTTTTCTTAATGATGCAGCTGATAAGTTTATACAGCCTACTCATGAGAATCATTTCAACATACTCTATATAAATTGGACACATAGAGAAATTCCTCATCTAAATTTTATGGAGCCTCTTTCTCTTCTTGACAATCCGGCAAATGGGTTGTTGCGACATAAAACTATTGGTCTCAAATTCAAGCTGTCAGAAGATGTTTTTAATAAGATCTCCGCAATTTTTATTTACAGTTATCCAAAACAGGCACTTGTTTTTAATGATATTAGATGGGTATTTTCCAATAAGCAGTGCTCCGTGTTGTTTAATCCGAAGCTAAATGAAAAACAACGGCTTCAACTAACACATATTCTACATACGGCTCCCTCTGCAAATCCTAAAACTCCATTAATACTATCTTATCCACCTGTGAATTCTATGTTTGGGGCGTTAGTCCTCTCAAACTTAGAGGGAGTTGAAAAAATCATAGAGCAAATATTATTGAAAGAGAATTCCTAACACCCTCTTGGCACTACATCATCAATGCTCATTTCATGATATGATTTCTCAATCCCCAAGTACTGCCTGTGACACGTCCATAAATCTAAAAATAATCCAATGGGTGTAAGCCAAAACACGTCAGCTTCCATTCGCAGATGTACAGTTCCGTAATAATAAAGCCGAGTGAAGAGTTCGCCGCAATTCACTCGGCTTTCGGATTTTTTGAGGCTTCTTCAGTCGGAACATTCCGTGCTGTGCCTTTAAGCATCGCCTCGGTAATGGCATTCTTATACCCAGCTAAATCCAATGGAGAGGTTAAAAGTTCCACTTCATCCTCGGTCAGCAGTTCGCGGGGTGCATCCTTGTTTCTCATGTTATGTATTAAAATAGATTGATTGGCAAGCACAACAATCAGCCATATAATCTCGCCCAGAGCCATCTCGAAGTTTTCAGATTTCATCAGCTTTTCGCCGAGGTTTTCTAAACCCCCATAACGCCCGGCAATTTCCTTAGAGGCACGGGTTGTAAGAATTAACTCATATTCTGTATCACCAATTTTAATCAACGCACTTCTATCATCCATTATTCACCCTCCGTTTCAAATACAGGCTCATAAACCTGCGTGTACCACCCGGTAATAGTGGCTTCTGCAACTCCGGCATCGCCCTCGGTGACCTCCGCTTTCCACGGATGCTTGCCCATGCTGTCCGGCTTATTTCGGCGCATGACGGTTCCCTCAATGGTTGGTGTTTGGAAGGTGATGGAGTCGCCCTTGGTCTGCAAGTTGGTGGATGGTACTCCGAATTTTACCCGATAGAGCCAAAAATATCTGTATTTGTTGTTTGGCTTTAACGCACGAAATCCAATGGCAACGGGCGCGCCTTCGTTTTCACTGGCTGATATTAATACTCCGTTATCATCTACGACCGCCCCGGTCAAATCCTGTGCCGCCGTTATGCCGATATCATCCACTCCGAGTGACAGCTTACCGGATTTGAAATCCTTTATCACATAAGCCGCACCGTCATCGGCGTAAAGGGTAGCCTCCGCCAATTCTACTGTCAAATCCGCTTTCATCGCCTTTGCAAGCTGAACAGGCGTGGCATAGGTTTCCTCCCCGTTTTCATCCTCGGTAATTTTTGCATAATATAACTTATCCATTCCGATCGTTGCCATTAAATCCTCTCCAATCTATAGACTTTCGCCGCATCTATGGCGTAATGATGATACCCCGTATCATTCTCATGACCAATGTATCGCCGCGCCGTTACTGTAAAGTCAGCTGACAGCAATGCATTGATAATGCTATTTTTTAATTTCAAATAATTTCCGTTGCTGTATAAAGACAACCGCGCCTCCTGTGTCTCGTACTCCGGGCGGTTATCGCCGTATAATTCAAATGTATCGGTTAGCGGCGTTATAACTATATATTCCTCCGGTGCAACATCGGAAAACACCCCAGTTTCAATGGGAGCCAATCCTGCCAAAACAATATTTAATTCTTCTAAAATGTTCATACATCTTTAATCTCACTTTCCAGTTTCGCAATCATCGCCGCCGCAACTGCTCCCTTTGCCTGTGATTTTGCGAGTTTTAAGAAGGGTTTGGGAGGTTGACCGTGTTTGCCATTTTCGATAATATTTGCGATTTTGGCATTGGACTCCCCGCCGCCACCGGAGCTTCCGGCGGAGCGCGGTTCGGCAAAACCGACCTTGACGTTGAAGTTGCCGTTATTATCCATCTTCGCCGGGGATAATCCCAATGCGCCCACCAACTCCCCGGTCGACCGGGAAGGATACTCGGTGCCGCGCCCGATTACCGCCTGCAAATTACGGCGAACCGCTGCCAGCGCGACCTCGCCCCCTGCTTCAAGCACGAGCGGAACAATTTCATCTGTCTTATCTCCCAGCCGGGATATTTTATTCATAAAATCATCCGGCATTTTAACTTCAACTCGAGCCATGCTTACTCGCCTCCAGTCTTTCAGCCAAAACCTCCACATACATTCCCCGATTTTTCACATCTTCCACGCTTGTGATACGAAAACGCTCCGAACCGCACAATATTTCCATTTTATCTGTAACCGTTACGCTGGGAATGATACGAAACCGGAACAGGCACGTTGCAGTAGAGAATGCTGCTCGATTTGCCCACATTTTTGTTCCGTGTCGATCCTCGCGATAAGCACGGACTTCGGCAATGATGGTGTCAGCTGAATTAGAAAACCCAGCGGCATCCTTGTTTTGACTGGTTTGTATTATCTTAATAAATGTGTTCATCCTTCCAAAACTCAAGCCTTCCACTCCTTATCCAGCCGCAAAAGCATATTAACTGTATTCCACACTTGTTGCCCCGCCTGAACATTGTCGGCAAAGAACCCTCCTGTTGAGCCATCCCTGCTTTCGAAAAAATGCGAAGCAATCATTATAATTGCCTGTTCGGTGGTGGGTGGTATTGTCTGCTCCATATACGTTCCGGCAGGGATGTGCTGGAAGCTTTCGGCGTAATTCACCGCCGCCGCAATAAAATTTTGCAAAAGTTCATCATCAGCAGAATGCTCCAATATTAAATTCGCTTTTACCTTTTCTAATAATGTCATATTAACCAGCCGCCATCTGCAATACTTTTACCGCCTCTGGCAGAATCAGTTTTCCGTCCAGCCGCTGGGTAGCAATGAATCCCACTTGATTGGTTACGGCATACAGTTCGTTCAGCCGTTGGAATATCCTGCCTTGACGGTCAGCAATCCAGTAATATGAAAAGTCCCCAAACGCAAGTGCTTTTGCCCCAGCCGCCATCTCCGGAACGAAGGTTGATGTGTATATGCGCCGTCCTAAAAGCATATCGGGATCGCCTTCTTTAAGTGACGGCTGCCATAAATATTGACCATTCGTATCCTTTAGCTTACGGATTGCTTTAACGGTGGCATCATTGGTTACAAATACCGCCCGGTTGCGATAAACCTGCCTCAGAGCATGGTATATATCTATAATATCATCAGCGGTAATTGCGGTAGGAGAGGTTACTGTCTTACCAATCTGACCGCCGCCTGTACTGGCAAAAATGCCTGTT
>JAQVYH010000005.1 GCA_029004515.1 Eubacteriales bacterium
AAAGCCAAGGAGCTTCTTGGCTGGTCAGCACAGCTTGGAATCGAGGATATGTGTCTTGATTCATGGAACTTTATAAAGAACAATCCTGAAGGAATTAAGTGATACGGCTAATAAAAATGCACAGAACGAGCAAAGCAACAATAAATAATATATTAGATGAAAGGATTTGCACTGCAAATCCTTTCTTTGTTTTATTTGCTATGAAAAGAACCTTGCTCGCTTGAGCAAGGTTCTCGCTTTTTTTAAACTTCAACTGAATATACTTTAAGCTTTCCATCGCAATCAGATGTATAATATATCCTGTCTCCCTTATGGTTAAATATAGGATGAGGATGAGCATCCTGGCTACACCATGATGATTGATGCTTGCATAGAGGAGTCCACTCAATATTTTTGTTTGCCCAATCGATTTTTTGCACGCTGATAAATTCAGCAGGACTTTTTCTTACTCCATCGTGAAAATAGCCATCTGAAACAAGGTCATTATTGTTATTTATAGTAAAGTGACCATATTCCTTAAAAGTATCAGGAAGTGCTATTTCAGTAAGGGACAAATCTATCATATCAACTCTGCCAACATATGCAGGTCCGTCGATGTAGCTTCCATGATATATTATAGAATCACCCTTTTCAGACCACATCTCATGCACGGCCCAATCATCCCTACCTCGGTCAGGAGCAGGATTACGCAGGCGAGTGTGAGTTTTTCCATCAAACAGCCACATTCTCCTGATACCCCTATCCACATATGGCCATTCGTGGTTATAAAGAATTATGCTACTGTCCATAGGGTGAAACTGTACATGTGTTATCCACGCTTTATTAACCTTTTCACATATCAACTGTTTGCCTGTTTGGGTATCATATACATTTAGATATGAATTTAAGTTTTCTTCAACTACCCTTTGGTCAATGTCATAAGGTGGGCGACCATCCTTTAGATAGTCGTACTCTAATGCTCGTGCATCAGTTGTAGGTACACATAGCTTTTTTCCATCACCGCTCACATGGGTAAAAGCTGTAACCTGTCCTTTGGGAAGAAGGGCCAAAGTGGTAATATTACCGCTAGAATCAACCTTGCGTAGTTCATCACCTTGTATGTAGTATAGAATCTCTCTATATGGGTCAAGGCAGATGCTTGCCTTTCCAATGCCCTTGTAATCTGTTCCATCGAAGTATACATAGGATTTAAGATAACCTTCAGAGTTATCTGTCAGAAGTGTATCTTCGCCTGTAATGAAATTTTTGCAATATATGTTTGGATTACCATTCTTATCGCTTATATAAAACAATTTGTTATCATCAAAGGAAAGACTTGTTGATGTGAAGTATAAAAGCTGTGAGTTGTAATTATCATCACCAGCCATAATTATAGGAGTACCCATATAATTCACCTCGTCGATTTTATTATTCTCTCTGCCTTTTGTAAATCGTCAGGCGTTGTAATTTTTATGTTTGTGTCAGGCATCTCTATAATGTATACATCATAACCTGCGTTTGCAACAACGGACGAATCGTCTGTGACATTCTCCCCTGTGAATCTGCTGTATGCATCCTTTAGTATATCTGCCTTGAATATCTGAGGCGTCTGTACGGTAAATAGTCCTGCTCTTTGGATGTTTTCAACTATTTTACCATCCACAATTCTTTTTACTGTATCTGTTACAATACATCCAGGTACAACAGCGCCCCTTATTATCGCTCCATGACATAGAAGGTCAATCTGCTTAGGTGTTATGCAAGCTCTGGCTCCGTCGTGAATAGCAATATAGTCTGCGTCCTTTGCATGACTGATTCCCCTCATAACAGAGTCACATCTTTCCTTGCCGCCCTCTATAATATATGTAACCTTACTAAATCCATAGTCCCTACACAGAGTCTGAAGCTGCGGAATTGTTTCTTTCTTTATGACGATAATAATACTGCTGATCTTGTCTGCCTTTTCAAAAGCAGCGATTGTATGAGCGATAACAGGCTTGCCATCTATTTCAAAAAGTTGTTTATTAATTCCACCCATACGGGTCGAATCGCCTGCTGCCACTATAATTACGGTGATTTGTATTTTACTCATTGTTATTAACTCCTATGTTAATTCTTATATTATTATAGCATTTAAGGGGCATAATGTCAAAACATTATTCGTTTATTCGACCGTTTTTGTAAATTGTGATGAACTTCGCGTAAACCCTTGCCAAATGGACAAACTTAGTGTACAATTAGCTTTAATTTATCTAAGAAAGGAAGTACAGATTATGAAGATTAGTTTTTCAACACTTGCCTGTCCGGATTATTCTTGGTCAGACATCTACCCAATGGCTAAGGACCTTGGTTTCGACGGTATCGAAGTGCGTGGTATCGGCGATGAAACCTGTGCATTAAATGCAGAACCTTTTAGAGATTCAAAGCTAGCACTAACAATTGAAAAGCTAAATAAGCTAAATCTGGAAATCCCATGCCTATCTACAGGCTGTTGTCTTAGCGATGAAAATAATTATGATGAATATATGCAGGAAATAAGAGATCATATTATCCTTGCCCAAAAACTTGGCACTCCATATATCCGTGTCCTTGGTGACTATGATATTATGCCCGGTAACGATATTGACGATAGTAAGATTGTAGAAGCTATGAAGCTTTTGGCAGTAGATGCCCAGGCACATGGAGTTACACTTCTGCTTGAAACTAATGGTGTTTATTCTGATTCAAAAAGACTTCGCAAGGTGCTTGATGAAATTGGCAGCTCGAATGTTGCGGCTCTTTGGGATATGCATCATACATATAGATATATGAATGAATCTGCTGAGGATACAATCGAGGCTCTTGGTAAATATATAAAGTATGTCCATGTAAAAGACAGCATAATGAATGGTGATACACCTGAATACAAGATGATTGGCACAGGTGATATGCCTATTGATAAGATGCTCCGTGTTCTTAAAACAAAGGGTTATGAAGGTTACGTTTCTTTAGAATGGGTTAAGAGATGGTCAAGAGATCTTTATAACGCAGGCGTTGTATTCCCGCATTATGCTGAATACATGAAACCATATAGCAAGAAGCATAGATATCCGCTTCAGGATAATAAGAGTAAAACAGGCAAGTATATCTGGCCAAAGGAAACATTTATCGATTATACATTTGCTGATGTTCTTGACCGTGTGTGTGAAGAATTTCCAGAGCAGTATGCTTTCAGATTTACAGAGCTTGACTATACAAGAACATACCCACAGTTCAGAGATGATGTTGACCGATTTGCAAGAGCACTTATTGCAATAGGTGTTGGAAAGGGTGACCATGTTGCTATCTGGGCAACAAATGTCCCTGCTTGGTTTATTACTTTCTGGGCAACAACCAAGATAGGTGCTATTCTTGTAACTGTAAACACCGCTTATAAAATTCACGAGGCAGAATACCTTTTAAGACAGTCCGACACTCATACTCTTGTTATGATTGATGGACATAAGGATTCTGATTATATTGGAATTATTAAAGAGCTTTGCCCAGAGATTGCAACTTGCAAACCCGGTGAGCTTAACTCTGAAAAGTTCCCATATCTTAAAAATATTGTCACTATTGATAGCAAAGTTGACGGTTGTTACACTTGGGATGATGTAATGGCAAAGGCTGATGAAGTGCCTTATAGAGAAGTTGACAAGCTCAGAAAAACTATTGATGTACATGATGTTTGTAATATGCAGTACACCTCCGGAACAACAGGCTTCCCAAAGGGTGTTATGCTTACTCACTATAATGTAGTAAATAACGGTAAGGCAATCGGCGATTGTATGGACTTTTCAACAGCTGATAGAATGATGATTCAGGTGCCTATGTTCCATTGCTTTGGTATGGTGCTGGCTATGACTGCTTCTGTAACACACGGAACTACGATGTCACCTATCACGGCATTCTCACCAACAAAGGGTCTTGATTGTATTAACCGTGAAAAGATTACTGCTGTACATGGTGTTCCAACTATGTTTATTGCACTACTTGGTCATGAGGATTTTGATAAGACTGACTTTTCATATATGAGAACTGGTATTATGGCGGGTTCTCCATGTCCTATCAAGACAATGCGTGAGGTTATCGAGAAGATGAATATGACTGATATTTGCATCACATATGGTCAGACAGAGGCTTCACCTGCTACAACAATGAGCCGTACAACCGACTCTATTGAACAGCGAGTTAGTACCGTTGGTCCTGCACTTTTTGGCGTTGAATGTAAGATTGTTGACCCTGAAACAGGCAAGGAACTTCCAGATAATGTGGATGGTGAATTCTGTGCAAGAGGTTATAATATAATGAAGGGTTACTACAAGATGCCCGAAGCTACCGCCGCTGCAATTGACAGCGAGGGATGGCTCCATTCAGGCGACCTTGCCCGTCGTACAGAAGATGGATATTACAAAATTACAGGTCGTATTAAAGATATGATTATTCGTGGTGGCGAAAATATCTATCCAAAGGAAATCGAAGACTTCCTTTACACACATCCAAAAGTTCAAGATGTTCAGGTAATCGGTGTTCCTGACAAAGACTATGGAGAAGAAATCATGGCATGCATTGTATTAAAGTCAGGCGAAATCTTGACAGAGGAAGAGGTTAAAAAGTTTGTTCTTGACCATATGGCAAAGCATAAGGTTCCAAGATATGTTGACTTCGTTAATGAGTTCCCAATGAACGCTGCTGGTAAGATTCTTAAGTATAAAATGCGTGAGGATGCAGTCGAAAAGCTTAAGCTTCATGCTGCAAAAGATATTGAAACCGCATAGGATGATATAATATGAGAAAAAATGAGAAAAAAGCAAACAAGGTAAAGAAAGAAAAAAAGGTTCTTTCAGCTGATGTTTTTGTTATGTATCTTATCTTCGGTGCTATAATTCTTGTTCTAGTCGGCGTTGTGACCTTTAAATTTGGTGAATTAGCCGGTGTGAAGAATTATGTAAGGGGCGAGGAAGATAGGATTAACAAGGTTATCCTTGGGCAAAAGGAACTTGAGGATAAGTATCAGTCTGATTTTTCTTTGGTTGTTACTAAAGAGCACGAGTCCGAAAAGGAATTTGATGAGACCATCTATAAAAAGGACTATCCTCTTATTACCCACGGATATGAATCAGGTGATCAGTGGCAGGTTGTTATCTCTCTTGATAGAGATAATCCTGATGGCACTACCCTTGTTTGTGCTGATACCGAGCTTCTTAATAAGTACTGCGATAGTTTATATACTTTTGTTCCACCCTTTAAAAATCAGGTGCAAACAAAGAATGCAATCTATGTTTTCAATAATGGTATTCCAGAGAGTATGATTTATTGTGAGAGAGTGTATTTTGCATCACAGGAGCTAAGAGATGGGTTCGAAGAGATAAAGAACTCAGAGTTGACAAACTATATGCAGTAAGTTCAGCGAACAATAATGTACGACCCATTTCGATTAAATAATAATGTGAAATTATGAAAAACCCTATTCACTATTTATGTGAATAGGGTTTTTTTATTCCTTATTTAAATCTTTTATATGCTTTAATGACAGTTCCCCTGCATAACGGAGGAGGGAATCCTCAATAACTTTTTCTACAGGGAGATGTGCTCTCTTAGCAATCTGCTCATAAAATTCGCAGACTTCAGGAGTTGGTGCGATTTTATAAACCATCATCTATAGATGATTTTGGTCGACCCAATCCTTCGCCTGAACTACATTTTCATATTCAGGAATCGTCAGATTGGTCTCAGGGTCATTATGATATCCCGTTGTGATTATATATGTTTTATATAGCTTATCATCATTTTCGGGAGTTGCGTATTTGCTCTTGTTTTTATCCATTTTTTTGTTCCCCTCCTGTAATATATAGTATGCTACAAAAGGTAAAAAAGAAAACAAGAAGTTGTTCCCTTATAGCTCAGAATCATCCTTAAGTGTTGCAGAAAAATTTTCCTGTCTTTTTTTTATCATTTTGACTAGGTCTGTTGCTTGATTTTCAGTATAGCCATATACATTTTTAAGATACTCCGCCTCGTCTATGATACCTGTTTCAAATTCCTTAACTGCTCTCACGCTTAATGTATCAACATCGTCAATTATGCTATCGTCAAATGAAATAGACACCTCAAAATCACCACTGATTCCCATTAGTTGGGCAATACTATTAATAAGGTCTTTAAGGGCCCTTTCTAATATTAGTTCGTGCTTTTGCATATTTTGGAAAAGCTCCGATTTGTTATATTTAATTTCAGTAGCAGTTTTAATTGATGAATCCTTACCGGCAGAGACAATACTTCCCAAGCCGCATTTGTACGAAAGCAGGTCGAGCATCTTTTGCAGTCCCTTTTCGTGGGCATCTGCACGAAGCTCCATATTAATTTCCCGCATATCTGTAAGAGAACGGTCGTTTATCGCATAGAACTCTGTGTCGTTATCATCAAAAATTGGTGTTATACCATTTGAGTCGCTATGTATCTGCGCCATGCCTGTTGGAACGATGATTCTCTTTTTGCCAAGACGAAATTCGTTTGTATAGCTATCAAAAATTAAATCAGTTGATTTTAACAGGTCAATACAGTTTGCGAAAATCGAGATTCCCATAGGATTGTCAGGATCGATGTTATTAATAATGTTTGGTGTAATTATCTGGAATAGCGGAGTAGTGCTTCCTGTGCGGAATTCTGCAACAATTCCGTCAGGGAGTTTTATCTCTGTTAGTTTACCCTTTTCTTTCAAAAACATTTTGTTACGCACTACATATTGTCCTTTTTCAAAGGTATGTGTATTAAGGTATGTATAGGTTTTGCCACCTGAATATTTCTCCCCTGCAAAGGCACATTCGGTAATAACTCCATTTTCCCAAGAAAGCGGATATATCATATTGCCTCTTATGTAATCGATTTTTATTTCACCTTTGTCAAGGTATTCTACAAATGCACCTGTACCAAGGGCAAAGGTCTGCTCAAGAAGTCTGTTGCTCCTCACGCGGAAGTTGTTTTTTTCAAGCACCTTATTTATAACCTTTGATATTCTTTCATCTGAAATATTAATGTTTACCTTTTCATTAAGAAGTATGTTTGCCCAATCCTCACAAACCTTCTTTGCCATTCCCAAAGAGTATCGTTCTCTTTTTATTTTGCGTTTACCATTGAATTGTGAATAGGAGTGGAATCGGTCGTTCTTACCCTTGTACCACTCGAACCAATCATTCATAATGTCATAAAAATTGTCGCTAAGGGCGTTGTAACCCTGATTAAGTAAGTAATCTTTCATATTATTCTCCTTTTTATAAGTTTATATTTGCATCATATCGTTCATATTAACCTCGGCGCTGTATTCAAGTGCATCAAGGCTGTCGATGTTAATTGTTCCATCATCTAGTCTTTTGTCCTCGTTGGTTGTTTGATTCCAAACTGCGTTTTGGAGAGCGTCAATCAGCTGTGGACAGCTCTGTGTCACATAGAATCTCTTGTGTGACATTAGATAGTTGAAAAAACAGATTCTGTCATTTATCCGTCCCTTACGCGCATTTCTCACATCAACAGGCAATCGCTCCCTGATAACTGCGTTAATAAGCCCCTGAATGAGGGTCGTTTCCGCACTATCACAGTAAATTTCATATACAGGATATCTATTTAATTGCTTTTTGATAAATTGTATAAAGGCATCTTCAAGCTGTGAGGGCGATATTTTCCCCTTGTGATAGTATTCATCAATTGCAATCAATTTTTTTAATCCCTTTGTATAGCCTGTTGCTACAAAGCTATGGGCCGAATTGTTACCACCAAAGTCAACGCCGATAATCAAATATTCCACATCATCAGGTGGTTTTTGGATTATATATTCTTGTGGGTTGTCTGCAAAAAGAGGATATACACACCCTTCGGCAGCCTTCCACCTGCCAAGGATAAAGCGGTCGTAATATACGCCTGTATATTCCTTTTTTATGTTGTCAATATAGTCCTTTTTCAAAAACGTATTGTCATCAATCAAAAATGTCATAACAACCATATCAAGGTTATCTGCACGGTCTATGTAGTTCTTTTTCAGCCAGTGGTTTGGATTATCCGGGTTGGTCGTAGCAAACAGCTTTGCTCCCTCAACGCTAAGTCGTGATAAAAGCATTGTGAAGAAATCCTCGTTGAAAAGAGATACCTCATCGCAATATGCACCTGTAAGAGTCATGCCTCGTATTTTATTTTCAGCTGACATATCATTGACACCTTCAAAGAAAACTCTTCTGCCAAAGAGGAATCCTTCTTTTTTACTTAGAGAGTATTCAAAATTATCGCTTCCCACAAGGTTTATCAGCTGATCGAAGGTGTTTCTTCGCAGGGTGGTGAGAGTTTTTGCCACCATGAGATAATGACCGTCCAAAGGCATTGTTGCCACCCAAAACGCCCATAGTACAAGGCTGACCCATGTCTTGCCCGATCGTACACTTCCTTCAAGGAGATTAATTCTTTTAAGACGGTCAATCTGCCACATTCTCATCAGGGTTCTCTGTTTGTCTGTAAAAAGCCTACCCCCCATTAGTTGTATCATCTCCATTCTGCTTAAGTGCGTTTATCAGTTCAATTATCTGCCCTGTGCTACTGCCCTCACTTACTTTTGAAAACTTTTCAATCAGTGAACATATTGCTGATGCAAGCTGATTAAGCGGAGCACTTTCTACCCGCTCAGGCTTGGACATTTCTTCCAGATAATCATCTAGCATCTTGCATATCTGCCCGCTCTTTGTTTCCATATATTCTGTCACACTTTTTGGGGCTTTCTTTCGTCTTGTTGCCACAGATACAATCACCTCATTTCAGAGGTAATTATAGTCTTTACGGGTTAATCATTTCATATCAAGTTAGGAGATGACAATAAAGTGCAGACGGAATAAAGATTAACTGTTTTCCGTCTGCCTTGAGTAAATTTGTTAGTTGGCTACTTGTGATCAAAAAAATCAGGTACAGCCACCATTAATGTTTTTTGATAAAACTGACACGATTACTGGAACATATCATTCTCTAGCTTGTAATTCTGCTTTGTATACGCCCTTACGTTTTCTCCGTCAGAGCAAGCGAGGAACACAGTTGACATTTCGCCGATGCTTTGTTTGGATAGTTTGCTTCGCAGCCATTTTTCATCCTTGCCTAATTCATTAAGATTATTCTCTAAAAGCTTCCCGTCAGACACAACAAGGGAGAATGGTCTTTCTGCTTTTACAGTTATCTTGCTGTCCTTTGGGGTCAGAGGTCTGTTTTCAGCTTTTGGGAGGAAAGTTATTCTGCCATTAGATTCTAAAAACGCATATTCTACTTCATCAATATCAAAGTATCCGTTGGCTCTGCTTTGAATGAGAAACTCGTTAATATCAACCTTGGCTTTTTTGAAGTTCTTTTCATATAGCTTGCCTTCGCTCATAAGTGTTATGGTTTTGCCAAGTATGAACCGTCTGCAAACAAGAGAACTCTCTGTGACTTTAGAGAGGATAACGGAAATTACGGCATAGACTGCCATTGCAATCAGGCCGATTGCAGGATTGCGGTCAACGTTTGTTGCCATTTCTGCGGCAATTGAACCTATACTTATTCCAACAATGTAGTCAAAAAAGTTTAGTTCGCTAATCTGTCTGTTTCCCATCAGCTTTGTGAATAGGAATAGAGCAACCAATGATCCAGCTGCTGTTAATAGAACTCTAAAATAATCCATTTATAATCACCTTCAAGTATTGTCCCCAAAATGCACTAAAATATTCAATGCAAATTATGTAATTTTGTTTGTTTTTTTGAAATAAATACGCATAATATCGATAATATATGTTGACAAAGTAAATCGCATATTGTATAATAAAAAAGTGTGTGTAATTGATAATGTTGCATGGCACGTATATTGGGAAGGAGGGCTATTATGGCTCATTTAAGTGATAATTCAGCATCTGTAATTAATGGAATTATTGACAGATATATTGCTGAAAAAACGCCACTTATGATGATTTTAAGTGACATTCAGAAGGAGTATGGCTACATTCCTCTGGAGGTTCAAGAACTAGTATCTGAAAGAACAGGTATTTCAGTAGCTGAAATCTATGGTGTAGTTACTTTCTACTCATTCTTTTCTCTCAAACCAAAGGGCAAGTACGTTATCGGGGTTTGCCTTGGTACTGCTTGTTATGTTAAGGGTGCTCAACAGGTAGTTGATAAGTTCGCAGATTGTCTTGGTATCAAGGCTGGAGAAACAACGGAAGACGGTCTTTTCACTATTGACGCTCTTCGTTGTATCGGCGCGTGCGGTATCGCTCCTGCGGTTTCTATCAACGGTAAAGTATATCCAAAGGTTACAATTGATGCTATACCAAAGATTGTTGAAGAATACCGTCAGCTAGGAGGGAATTAATAATGATTAATAATATTGACGAATTAAACAATAGAATTGAAGAATGTTCTAATAATCTTAAGGCGAAGTTTGCAGGTGCAAATGGAAAGAGAGCTATCAAGCTTTGTGGTGGTACAGGCTGCCTCTCTTCAAATTCTGCGGAAATTAAAGAAAAGTTAGAAGGACTCATTAAGGCTAATGGTCTTGAAGACAAGATTACAGTTAATATGGTTGGATGTTTTGGCTTCTGCTCACAGGGCCCTTTTGTAAAAATCTATCCAGAGGATACCCTTTATCGTCTTGTTACCGAATCTGACGTTGAAGAGATTTTTGAAAAGGATATTGTTAATGGCGAAATCGTTGAAAGACTTCTCTTTGTTGAACCTACAACTCAGGAAAAGGTAACAAAGCAGGATGATATCAACTTCTATAAAAAGCAGGTTCGTGTTGCACTCCACGGATGCGGAGAAATCAATCCTGAAGATATAAGCGAAGCTCTTGGCGCTGGTGCATTCCAGGGTCTTAGAAATGCTCTTCAGATGGATCGCGCAGATGTTATTAAAGAAGTTCTTGATTCAGGACTTCGTGGCAGAGGCGGCGGTGGCTTCCCTGCAGGTAGAAAGTGGCAGTTTGCATATTCTCAGCCAGATGGTGAAAAATATGTTGTGTGTAATGGTGACGAGGGTGACCCAGGTGCATTTATGGACCGTTCAATCCTTGAAGGTAATCCTCTTGCAGTAATCGAAGGAATGGCAATTGCCGGTTATGCAATCGGAGCACAGAATGGTTATTTTTATGTTCGTGCCGAATATCCAATTGCTGTTAATCGTCTTAATATTGCTATCAAACAGGCTGAAGAACTTGGTCTTTTAGGTGATAATATCCTTGGTACAGACTTTAGCTTCAGAGTTCATATCAGACTTGGTGCCGGTGCTTTTGTTTGTGGTGAAGAGACAGCTCTTCTCAACTCAATCGAAGGTCAGCGTGGTATGCCAAGACCAAGACCTCCATTCCCAGCGGTTAAGGGTCTTTGGAATAAGCCATCTATTATTAATAATGTAGAAACACTTGCTACTGTACCATATATCCTTCGTGAAGGCGCAGCAAAATTTGCAGAGTATGGCACAGAAAAGTCACGTGGTACAAAGGTATTTGCCCTTGGTGGTAAGATTAATAATGTTGGTCTTGTTGAAGTCCCAATGGGTACTACACTCCATGAACTTATCTATGATATCGGTGGCGGTATTCCGGATGGTAAGAAGTTTAAGGCTATCCAGACAGGTGGTCCATCAGGCGGATGTCTTACAGAAAAAGATCTTGATACACCAATCGACTTTGACAACCTTATTGCAAAGGGCTCTATGATGGGCTCAGGTGGTGCTATCGTAATGGATGAAGATAACTGTATGGTTGATGTTGCTAAATTCTATATGGAATTTATTTGTGACGAATCATGTGGTAAGTGTTCACCATGTCGTGTTGGTACAAAGCGTATGCTTGAAATACTTGAGAAGATTACAGAAGGCAAGGCTACAATGGGTGATCTTGATCAGCTTGATGAACTTGCTCGTACAATTAGGACAGGCTCTCTTTGCGGTCTTGGTCAGACAGCGCCTAACCCTGTACTTTCAACTCTTACTCATTTCAAGGATGAATATATTGCTCATATCGTGAATAAAGAATGTCCTGCTAAGGTTTGTAAGAGCCTCACAAGCTTCTTTATTATAGAAGATAAATGTAAGAAGTGCAGTCTTTGCGCAAGACAGTGTCCTGTTGGCGCAATCACTGGTGTTGTAGGTAAAGAACCATATGTTATTGACCAGAGTAAATGTATTAAGTGTGGATTGTGTCTCACTTCTTGTAAGTTTGGCGCTATCGTGAAAAAATAAGGAGGGGAAACTAATGGCAAAAACCAATATTAAAATCGAAGGTGTTCCCTATCAGGTAGAAGAAGGTCTTACAATCCTTGAGGCTGCTAAAGCTTGTGGATATGAAATTCCGTCTTTATGTGCCTTCAATCATGGTGAATGTTCAAAGGGCTCATGCCGTGTATGTCTTGTAGAAGCTACAGGTGCGAGAGGTCTTGTTGCATCTTGTGTATATCCTGTAAATGAAGGTATTGAGATTTCAATCTCATCTCCTGCAGCAGTTGCTGCTCGTAGAGCTTCTGTTGAACTTCTCCTTTCAAATCACTCAATGATGTGTCAGCAGTGTGATAAGAACGAATATTGTGAACTTCTTCATGTTGCAAGAGCTACAGGTGCAAGAGAAAATATGTTTAGAGGTACCCATACACCTACCACTTATGATGACCTTACACCAGCTGTTGTAAGAGATACTTCAAAATGTATTCTTTGTGGTCGTTGTGTAGAAAGATGTAAGAGTGCCCATGGTAAGGGTGTTCTTGGTTTTGAAAACAGAGGTTTCAACACAATTGTTGCCCCTGCTGAGAACCGTTCATTTGATAAGTCACCTTGTATCCTTTGTGGTCAGTGTGTAAGTGTTTGCCCAACAGGCGCTCTTATGGAAAAGTCAGAAATTGACAAGATTGACCAGGCGAAAAAGCAGGGTAAACACCTTATTGTTCAGGCAGCTCCTGCAGTAAGATCTGCTCTTGGCGAAGAGTTTGGTATGAAGATTGGTACACCTGTTACAGGTAAGATGGTTGCAGCTCTTCGTAGACTTGGATTTAACAAGGTTTATGATACAAACTTTGCTGCTGACCTTACAATTATGGAAGAAGCAACAGAGCTTCTTGGTAGAATCAAAAATGGCGGTAAGCTCCCAATGATTACTTCATGTTCTCCAGGTTGGATTAACTATGCTGAAATCAACAATGGTGACCTTCTCGAACATCTTTCAACTTGTAAGTCACCTCACGAAATGTTTGGTGCTATTGCAAAGACTTATTATGCTGAGACAAATGGTATTGACCCTAAGGATATCTTTGTAGTGTCAGTTATGCCATGTACTGCAAAGAAGGGCGAAAAGGAAAGAGAACAGCTTAAAACAAATGATATTCCAGATGTAGATGCAGTTATTACAACAAGAGAACTTGGCAAGCTTATTAAGCGTTCAGGTATCAACTTTACAAAGCTTCCTGATGAAGAATTTGATCAGGACCTTCTTGGCGATTACACAGGCGCTGCTGTAATATTTGGTGTTACAGGTGGTGTTATGGAGGCTGCTCTTCGTACAGCTTACTATTCACTTACAGGCAAAGAACATGACCTTGTAAAATTTGAACAGGTTCGTGGCTTCGATGGTATCAAGGAAGCTTCTCTTGATATAGATGGCACAGTAATCAATGTTGCTGTTGCTCATGGCATGAAGTATGCACAGGTCCTGCTTGACGATATCAGAGCTGGTAAGAGCAAGTATCACTTTATCGAAATTATGGGTTGCCCAGGTGGTTGTATAGCAGGTGGCGGTCAGCCATATGTTAAGTCTTGCTTCCTTCCAAATGAGGATGACGATATACTTGATACCTATAAGGAAAAGCGTGCTGCTGCTCTTTATAGTGAGGATCAAAGACAAACTGTTAGACAGTCCCACAACAATGCGCAGATTCAGAAGCTTTATAAAGAATACCTTGGCGAACCAAATTCACACAAGGCTCATGAGATTCTTCATACTTCATATAAGGCTAGGGACGCATTCAGAGACTAACAGGTTGCGGCTAATAAAATAGCGCAGAACGCATAAAGCGAAAATACTTTAATATTAAGCTAATGAAAGGATTTGCCCAATCTGGGCAAATCCTTTTTACTTTCTATTCGCTTTATGCTACAAATGAACCTCACCTCTCGATGTACTATTGTACACCTTTGGGACGCTCGCTTTGCTCACTTTCGGTTCATTTGTTCTGCACAATTTTCTGTCGCCTTTACGGCTAATAAAATAGCGCAGAACGAGCAAAGCAATAATAGATATTGTTTTTATAGAAGAGAGGATTTGCCTAAGCAAATCCTTTCTTTATAGCTTGCATATTTAACAGTATTCTTCAATAGTTTTCAGCTTTCAACTTTATAGTTTTTCCAACTAAAAAAGGTGTAGCGATAACTACACCTTTTTGTATTAGTTCGATTTAACTTTACCTTCAAAGAACTTAATTGCTGCGCTGCCTTCCATTGTGTGACCGCCTTCAAATACGGTTACACGAGCATTTCCTGCTGTTCTTCTGAAGTGTACAGCATAATTTCTGCCTTCTGCTGCAAGGTCAACAGTTTCATTTGCAATGCCAACTGGAATTGCCTCGTTATCAACCATATATGCAATCTCTTCATCTGTGATTACCTTGGATACATTTCCATTTGCAGTAGCAAGCTTGTTAAATGCCCAAAGTGAATGACTGATTGGAACAGAGCCTGTGTGACCATCGTGAATACCTGTGTTAATATCAAGAGGAATATTTATGGCATTTTGCAGGTGGTTTATTGGTGAACGTAGCGCATACTCTGCATCAACTGCTTCGCTATCACCTGGTGCACCACCACAGCATTTTGCTATCATGCCATAGTATTTACTACCCTTGCTTTTTGAGAAATTATACCACTGTGCAAGGTCTGTAATTGGTACCCAAGCTGAAACAGCTGCCCAGATATCTGGTCTCCTTGCTGCAACGGAGAGTGCCATATGTCCACCACCCGATGCACCTACTAGATAGATTCTTGATGTATCAATATTTGCGTTATCCTTCATAAATTCAACTGCTCTTACTACATCATCAACTGCCAGCTCTGATGCACAAGCGTCAGGGTCATCATTTGCACCACGGAAGTTCGGATGAATCATTGCCCAACCCTTTGATTTTGCCAAGTCACCAAAAGTTGATTTTGAACTATCTGTATATGTAGCGCTCCATGAGTGAAGCCCTACCACAAGAGGAATAGGTTCTTTTGTTTTGTCAAGACCATCCGCTGGTACATAATAGTATGCGTTTTGTGTATCCGTTGTTCCATCAGGGTCAATTGATACAGCTGTTAGTGCATCCGGAACTAATACATCTGGTGTTTCTTCGTCATCTCCGGGTTCAGGAATTGATGGTTCAAGTCCCCATTTATTAAGGAGATAATCCTTGATTGCAATTTGCTCTTCTTCAGGGAGCATACCATTATATACAATGATTTCCTTGAACTTACAATTGGCAGGATAACTTGTTGTCATACTACCCTTATTATAATGCCTTCTCGCTCCGATACTGAAAATGTCAATAGTTGTACTCTGTGATATTCTTTGCGTGTATGAGATAGGGGTTACAGCAATCGTCTTGTCACTGCGATATACTGTAGTACCAACCTTTGGAATACTCTTATCATCTGTATAAATATGAAGCTGCTTACCTGCTTTAAAGTAACCATCGCCAAAGGAAACTGTAGAATTACTACTTGATCCACCCCTGATAATTGTAGCACCATTACCAGCAGAGTTCGATGAATAGAAGCAGTATGCAGGATAATTATTTGTTGCAGAACCCTCTGTAATGTACTGAGCCTGACTACCGCTGATAGAGTCTAGTTCTGCCATCATAAACATTGTAAATGTATTTTTACTAAGGAATGGAGATCGATTCTCAAGAAATGTTGCGACTCCGTCAGTATGTACATACTGTCCTGACTCATATACAGGCTGACTTGCCAAGCTTTCCTGATATACATCTCTGCCATTGCCACTCTTATCAGCCCAATTGCTCACTGTGCCTAAATCAGATAATGTAACAGTTTTGGTATCTGAGGCATCAAGCCATAGCGTGGGTACTTCAATTGCATTAGCCTTTGCCTCACAGTTTTTTACAATAGGAGTAGCATTATTAGCCGAATTCCACAGGAATCCTTTAAATGTGTCCGTTGGTAAATAATCAGTGATTATTATGGAGTCATCATGATAACCCTCGCCATTATCTACAGTAGAAATAGATATATCTTCAAGCTTGCTATCTCTGTACTGTGCAATAATCATTGTTTGCCCATTGTGTGCCATGTTTGCACGAAGATAGATGCCATTTGTTGCTAAATCCCTTTTAAGACTTAATGTAATGCCTGAATCATCAGCTATAACGGGAGTAAGGGTAAAGCTGCAAATAATACTAGTAATCATTATTATAGTCAACAAAAATGATACTGCCCTTTTCATTTATATCACCTCACCTTGAGTATATATTTATTCAACATGCTAGTCAAGGCATTACGGGAATATATCAACAAAAAAACACCTTATATTTACATGCCATAAGGTGTTTTTTGGGGTGTATGACTTACTTTTTGCTGTGGCATATATCAGCCATTGCACAGCCACCACAGCCACAAGCGCAAGAGCTTTTTCCATTTTTCTTTTTCTTTATTTCGCTCGCTATTATAAGGATAAATGCAACTGCGATAAGCAGGCCAATTATTATTGTAGGTAGATTCATACTTATCTCTCCTTTATATTATTATTTTTACGCACAAGTAGATATATGAAGATTATCAAGGCTATGAACGCAAATATTGTCCATATACCAAATGCACCTGTTGTGATAAGCATTCCCAACTGATATACAATAAGGGAAACTGCATATGCAAAGACGCACATATAACCAATTGCAAACCATGTCCACTTGCCATTGTTCATCTCTCGTTTTATTGCGCCCATTGCCGCAAAGCAAGGAGCACATAGCAGATTAAATATCATAAACGAGAATGCTGCAAGCTTGCTTCCGCCGAAGAATTCCTGTCCCATAAGTGCAAGCTCTGATGAAGCACCTGTATCTACTAATTCAAGTGCAAGGTCTGCATTTGCCATTGAAGAAAGCGAGCCAAATACACCTACTACTTCTTCTTTTGCCACAAGTCCAAGGACTGTTGCAACTGCAGACTGCCAATTACCAAAACCAAGAGGGAGGAGGATGTAGGCAATATACTCACCCAATACATTAAGTATTGATTTTTCATCCCCATCACCAATATAATGGAAACCACCCTCAAAAGTTAAGCTATGAAGAACCCATACAACAATACTCGCCGCAAGAATAACTGTACCAGCTCTTTTAACAAAGCTCCAGCCTCTCTCCCATGTTGCTCTTAATATATTGTTTGCGACAGGCATATGGTATGCGGGAAGCTCCATAACAAATGGTGAAGCATCCCCGGCAAAAGCTTTGGTTTTTTTGAGGATAATACCTGAAACAATAACTGCGCCAACACCAATGAAATATGCCGCTGTTGCAACCCAAGGGCTACCACCAAATAGTGCCCCTGCAATAAGTCCTACAATAGGCATCTTCGCACCGCAAGGGATAAAGCCTGTTGTCATTATTGTCATCCTTCTATCTCTTTCCTGCTCAATTGTTCTGCTTGCCATAATTCCTGGCACGCCACAGCCTGAGGCTACTAGCATTGGGATAAAGCTCTTGCCTGAAAGCCCAAATTTTCTGAAAATTCTATCCATGATAAATGCAATTCTTGACATATATCCGCAATCCTCAAGAAGTGAGAGGAGGAGGAATAAAATCATCATCTGCGGAACAAACCCAAGCACTGCCCCCACACCGCCAACAATTCCATCTGAAATAAGACTTACAAGCCATGGTGCACAGTTTAACCCTTCAAGGAAACTTGCCATCCAAGGAACAATCCACTCACCAAAGAGAGTATCATTCATAAAACTTACTGTCCAATTACCAATTGTACCTATTGATAAAGTATACACTCCCCACATCGCTATAATAAAGATGGGCAGAGCAAGAATGCGGTTGGTAACAACTGTGTCAATCTTATCAGATATAGATAGTCTGTTTTTATCTTTTTTATGATACCCTTTGTCCATAATACTCGTTATGTACTGATATCTTTCGTTTGTTATGATACTTTCGCTGTCATCATCCAGCTCTTTTTCTGCAAGAGCAATGTCATTATTAATATGTGATAGAATAGTTTCGTCAAGAGATAGTTGCTCTAAAACATTTGCATCTCTCTCAAAAATCTTTATTGCGTACCATCTTTGCCGCTGTTCAGGAAGATGGTGAACCGCTGCTTCTTCAATATGTGCTATTGCGTGTTCAACTGCCCCTGCAAAGTTATGTGGTGGGATTGGATTGCCACTTTTTGCAACTGTGATTGCGGCTTCTATAGCGGCAGATATACCATCATTTTTCAGCGCAGATATCTCGATTATTCTGCAGCCAAGCGCCCTGCTGAGTGTAGGAATATCGATCTTATCACCATTCTTACGGACAACATCCATCATATTTATTGCGATAACAACGGGTATTCCAAGCTCAATAAGTTGCGTTGTCAGATAGAGATTTCTCTCTAGATTTGTTCCATCAACAATGTTAAGAATAGCGTTGGGTCTTTCTTCGATAAGATAGTTTCTGGCTACCACCTCTTCAAGAGTGTAGGGTGAGAGGGAGTAGATTCCGGGCAAATCTGTGATGATAACGTCCTTGTTACCTTTGTATTTACCTTCCTTTTTTTCTACTGTAACTCCGGGCCAATTGCCTACATATTGATTAGACCCTGTAAGAGCGTTAAATAGTGTTGTCTTTCCTGAGTTGGGATTCCCTGCAAGTGCAATTGTAATTGACATTATATTACCTCCTTTGGTTAGACTAGACTAACCCATATGCAAAAAAATTAATCTACTAATATCATCTGTGCATCAGCTTTTCTTAATGAAAGCTCATATCCTCTTACTGTAATTTCAATAGGATCACCAAGCGGAGCTACCTTTCTTATTGTTATCTTCACACCCTTTGTGATTCCCATATCCATAATTCTACGCTTGAGAGCTCCTTCACCGTTTAGTTTTGTTACATTAACAGTTTCACCGATCTTTGCATCATTTAAGGTTGCCATATGTACTCTTCCTTTCGATTTTTAAACTATAATTCTGTTTGCCATTGATTTATCAATAGCAACTCTTGATTCTTTAACATTGACGATCATATTCCCTGCTAATACCGAAATAATCATGATTTCACTACCCTCGGTAAAGCCTAGATTTTCTAGAAACCTTTTGGTATCATCCTTGCCTGTTATTTTGACTATTGGCTTTCTTTCGCCAATCTTCATCATTGATAATGGCATTATTAATCACCTCTCTGGCATAGTTAGTTTTTCCTAATCTGTAGTTAGTTTAGCATAACTAACTATCTTTGTCAATGATTTTATTAGAAAAAATGTTTTTTATACAAATCTATTATTTTGCTAATATATGCAAACAGATTATTGATTAATAATCACCATAAGAAACTTGATGGTTTGACAATAACCACTAACTATGATATAATTTACTTAAATAATTAATTGAGGATTTTTATTATGATTATAAAAGAATCTGCTGAAAATTATCTTGAGGCAATATTAATGATAAAAGATCAAAAAGGCTCTGTGCGTAGTATTGATATCGCAAATGAGCTTAATGTAAGCAAACCCAGCGTTTCCGTAGCTATGAAGCATTTTCGTGAGGAAGAATACATAACTATAGATAGTGATGGTCTTATCAGTCTTACTAAAAAGGGATTTGACATCGCATCGGCTATGTATGAAAGACACCAGATAATTGCTAGAGCACTTATGGCATTAGGCGTTGATGAAAAGACCGCCTATGAAGATAGCTGTAAGATTGAGCATGATATTAGCAATCAGACCTTCGAAAAAATAAAGGCTTATATGGAAAAGAACTTTGATTAATTACATCCGAAAGGGAGATATACACGATGGCACTAATTAAGATATCCACAGACTCTACTTCAGATATTCCTGTAAATCTTAAAGAGGAGCTTAATATTGAAGTTGTACCACTTATGATTATTCATGGTGATAAAGAATATAGAGACGGTATTGATTTAACAACAAGACAGTTCTACGAGATCCTTGAAACCAGTGATATTATGCCTGGTTCATCATGTGTTCCTCTTGTATACTATACAAATCTTTATGAAAAGGTTTATGCTGATGGCTATACTGACCTTATTCATACTACTATTAATTCAAAAGGCTCATCAACATATCAGGGCGCTAATATGATGCGCGACCAATTCTATGAGGACCATCCGGAGGCTAAAGAAAAGTTTAACATCCATATTATAGATTCCACAACCTATAGCGTAGGTTATGGTTGGGCTGTAATCGAAGCAGCACGAATGGTTAAGGATGGTAAATCAGTTGAGGATATAATTGCGTATATTAATGATTGGATAGCGCATGTAAGACCCGTAATGCTCCCTATGAATCTTAAGTTTGTTAAGAAGTCAGGTAGAATTTCCGCAGCGGCAGCCTTTGTTGGTGATGCACTTGGGCTTAAGCCTGTTATCACCTTTGAAGATGGAGCTTCTAAAGTTATCTCTAAAATTCGTGGTGAAAAGAGAGCTGTGAAAGAGTTTGTTGACCTTATCGAAAGTGAAAGAGAAGTTGGTACGCCCTATATGCTTGTATCAGGTAATAATGATGAACAATTTTTAAAGTTCAAAGAAGAGTGTGCTTTAAGATTTGAAAGAGAGCCTGAGTTTGTTTATGATGTGGGAAACATCATATCTATTAATACAGGTCCTAATATGATAGGTATTATCTATAGAATGAAATGAACAATTAATGAAGAAACCTGTTCAATGATTGTGAACAGGTTACTTTTTAGTCATTTTTTAACCATGTTTCCTAATTTCAACTTTCCAAAATGTTTCTTTTCTCCTGCGAGTAATGCTACGGCTATTACTACGCAGACTAGCTCTGCGATTGCCTGTGCCCACCATATGCCTGAGCCGCCAGTTGCATAAGCTAGTGCCATAAGCACACCTACAGGGAGCGCAAAGCCTCGCCCTAGAGAGATAATAAATGCACCTCTTGGCTGACCCATAGCGGTTAAAAAGCCTGATATAACAACGCTTATTCCTACAAACAGAAACGATAGGCTGAACTTTCTAAATACGTATACCGATGCTAAAAACTCTTTTGACGTTGGATCATCAAAGAATGCACCTACGATCTGATTGGCAAGGAGATTTGTTCCCAAGAATGCGATAAATGATATTGTACCTGAAACAGCAAAACCATATTTTAATAATTTCTTGCATTTATCAAGATCGCCTCTGCCAAGATAAAAGCTGACAAGAGGCTGGATTCCATGGGCGATTGCAACCATAGTCATTATTACAAGCGTGCTAACATAGGCAGAGACAGTATAGTATACAATAGCACCTTCGCCTAAAAATGATATAATAACACGATTGAACATAAACACAGTTAGACCTGTACAAAGCTCGGTGATTCCTTCCGGCACACCAATAAGTGCAACACGCCCAAGTAAGTTGAAATCAGTCTTGAATTTTGTTAGTCTGAAACCTGATTTACCAAATATAAAATGGCAAAGATACAGTGTTACAATAAGTGTCTGTGATAGTCCTGTGGCAAATGCAGCGCCCCATACACCAAGATTAAATATGAAGATAAAGAGATAATCAAGCACGCAATTGATTCCACAACCGATTGCTACAATTATCATTGCTTTGTATGGGTATCCATCAGTTTTGATAAGAACCTCTAAATAATAGGATAATATAAGCGATGTACTGAATGGCGCAATACCTCTTATATATTCTCTTACCATATGAAAAGTTTCATCCTTTGCTCCTAAAAATGAGGCAATATAATCAAGATTCAGCATAACCGCCATAGTTATTACTAATCCAATTACCCCAAGAACAATGATGCTCTGTGTAAATATAGCATTTGCATATTTGGTTTCTTTTCGTCCCATATAAATTGCTGTTATTGTTGATGTACCTACTGCAATCAGCACACCTATTGAAAACAAAACATTTGTATATGGATGTGCAATATTAACTGCACCCAGACCTATCTGTGATACTCCTCTTGATACAAATATTCCATCTGCAATAATGTAGAAATGATATATCCATATAGTAAAGATGGTCGGGACAACGAATCTTATAAAGTCCGTTTTTAGTGATTTCACTTTTAATGACAAAGTAATTTCTCCTTTTGATTATTGGATGTTTGCTAAATCCAACTCTGCACCATTTAGATTACCGCTAATTAAATTGTCGTTTTTATCATATATTAAAGTAAGGTTGAAGAATGGAGCGTCATTCCATAATAGTTTTAAGAAGATTCGGTCACCTTCCCACATATTAAGGTCAAAAATTCTGTCCTTATCAATCCATTCAAGATGACCTTCGTCGCATTCATGGATATCTCCCTTAAAAACATTGGAGTAGTAAAGGTGCATAACCTCATCATCATATATATCTGAAATAAAGGTTATTGCCCCACGATATTGATAGTCATTAAGAATAAGTCCGGTTTCTTCATAAACCTCCCTTATAGCTGCCTCATCAGGGGTTTCACCTTGTTTTAATTTGCCACCTATTCCAAGCCACTTACCATTGTTTGGATCGGCCTTTGACTTGTTGCGATATAACATAAGATATTTATTATCTCTTTCAATATAACAAAGAGTAGTTTCCTTCATAGTATAATTCACCTCTTGTATATTTTACCCAAATTCCATAAATATTCAAGCATAATTTTGTTTTTGCATAAAAAAACTATTACATCAGATTAGATAACAGTCTAAAAAATATATAATAAACGAAAAGGAGTGATAATTTATGTTTAAGATTAATGATTATGTAGTTTATAAGATGAATGGCGTTTGTCAGATCATAGACATCAAAAAGGAGAAATTTGCAGGAGATAATAGGGAGTATTATATCTTGCAAACAGTTTACGGAAAACCTTCTACTCTTTATGTCCCTGTGGACAATGAAGCTTTGGTTGGAAGGATGAAGAGAGTTATTTCCTCTGAGAAAATATATGAAATAATCAACGCCATTAAAAAGGACGATATCTCTTGGAATGATAACGAAAGAGCACGAACAAGGGAGTTCAATGATATTGTCAGTCGTGGAGATTGTACGGAGCTTTTCAGCCTCGTCAGAACATTGTATCAAAATAAAAGAGAGATAGAAGGTAAAGGGAAAAACTTCAGAGTATCGGATAAAAAAATAATGGATGATGCTGAAAAAATTCTCTATGAAGAATTTGCTATGTCTTTGAATATAGAACCTGAAATGGTTATCTCCTTTATTCAAACGGAACTCGAAAAAAATAAATAACATAGTCCCCTATTATAAAATTTATATAAAAGGGGATTTTTTTTGTTCTTTTTTAGTTAAAAGCTTTTTTATTGTTTGATTGTTGCCTGTTATGTTCTCTAAATAGAATGAAGTAATACAGCCGAATATTACCAAAAATACGGCAAGTATTGCCTTTGAAGTACAATCTATTGTGCAACTGATGTTAAGTACATTAGGCACGATGGATAAAAATAATCCGAATATAATCGAGAAAGTGATGGTGTAAAATCTCTTAATCAAAAAGTGCATAAGTGAGGATATTAACACCGCACCACCAGCAAGACCTATTAAAGCGGGGAGAAGAATGCTTATATTTAGCTCTGCAAGAGAATTTACATACAACTCGTACAATCCAAGGGCTGATAGGATAACAGCACTGTCAACACCCGGGATAATAGAGGACCCTGCAACTGCAACACCGAGAAGGATAGATTGTATAAAGTTAGGCTCCGTAATAACAGGGAACCAATTTCTATTTATCCAAAACAGAAAAAAGCCAAAAACTAATGCTCCTGCTATTGCAAGATAATATTTATTGTTAAAACCCTTCTTTTTCACCTCTTTGTAGAATAGAGGAATTGTGCCTATAACAAGCCCAAGGAACAAATATCTTGTACCGAATTGGTAACGCTCCAGCATAAAGTCTACTATTCTGCTGAATAGTAGTACACCAATGCCGAATCCCAAAACGAGAGGGATCAGAAATAATATATTTTTTTTGAAATTACTAAATAGAGTTCCTATTGCTTTAATAGCCTTCTCGTACAATCCGAGGATAATTAGCATTACACTTCCGCTAAGGCCGGGAGCGATACCTCCGATTCCGACGGCTATACCCTTTATAAAATAGGTAACATACTTCATAATAACTTACACTCTCTTTTGCTAGATGATTTTATACAATATGAAAACACCTTTGAAGATCCTTATATTCGCCTAAAACTACCATTGTTTTATCCGCTGTGAAAAGTGTGTCTGCAGTAATAGAAATATCCATCTGGTCATCAACTTTTATTGCCATAATGTTTACATTGTATTTTTTGCGGATATTAAGTTCTCCAATTGTCTTTCCAACCCACTCCTTAGGAACGATAACTTCAAATATTGCGTATTTGTCGTCAATCTCAATAAAGTCCAGAATGTGTTCACCAGTATACTTTAAAGATGCCCATTTAGCAAGCTGTTTTTCAGGATATACAACTTCGTCAGCTCCATTGCGGAGTAAAAATTTCGCCTGACCATCACGCTCTGCTCTTGAGATTACCATCTTTGCACCCATCTCTTTTAAAAGAGATGTTGTCTCAAGAGAACTCTGGAAGTTGTTAGAAATAGTGACAAAGCATAAATCAAAGTTCTTTACCCCAAGGGTTGACAAGAATTCTTCCTTAGTACTATCTCCAATCTGTCCGCTGGTTACGAAATTCAATGCAGCATTAACTCTTTCCTCATTATGGTCAATTGCCATTACCTCATGACCCAATTCATTAAGATGCCGCGCAAGGTGCCTGCCAAATCTACCAAGACCTACTAATAAAACTGTTTTCATAACTATATCTCCTTTTTTTTATCCTACTGTGATTTTATCAAGTGGGTATTTGCCTACCTGTATTTTATTTCCCGAAAGAGCCGCATAAATAAGGGTGAGACCTCCAACACGGCCTATATACATCATAATTATAAGTATCCATTTGGATAAGTCACTAAGCTCTGGTGTAATGCCAAGGGTCAAGCCTACCGTTGCTATTGCAGATGCCGTTTCATACATACAAGCTATAAGAGGAAGTCCCTCATAAAGGCTAATTATCATTGCACCACCAATGCAGATAGTCATATACAAAAGAGCAATTGTTGAAGCTGTGCAGATAATATCATTTGAGATTCTTCTTCCAAATACCTGTGCACTTTCGCGCTTTTTGAATATTGCCAATGCACATAAGATTAAAACAGCAAAGGTTGTGGTTTTCATACCACCTGCTGTTGAGCCAGGGGAGCCACCTATAAGCATTAATAGTATCATTGTCATTTGTCCCGACTCTGACATTGCAGCTAAATCAACAGTGTTAAAGCCCGCTGTTCTCGGCGTAACAGATTGGAAAAATGAAGCCAAAATTCTTTCATTCATTGGCATATGAGAGAACTCAAAAATGAAAAATCCAATGGCAGGTATTAGTATCAAAAGCCCTGTTGTAACAATTATAACCTTACTCTGTGTTCTGTATTTTCTATAGTGTATTCCATAGGTTCGCATATCATCCCAGGTTAAAAAGCCTAGTCCACCTACGACGATAAGTCCCATAATTGCAATATTAATAAAGGGATTGCCGACATAGCTTGTCATTGATGAATATTGCCCTCTTACGCCCATCAAATCAATACCTGCATTACAAAAGGCTGATATAGAATGGAATACCGACATCCATATTCCCCTTCCCCATCCAAAATCCTTTATGAAAGTTGGTGCCATAATAAGTGCACCTATAAGCTCAATTGTGAATGTTGCCTTTAATATAAAACCTGTAAGTTTTACGATACCGCTTAACTTTGGAGCTGCTACTGCATCCTGTATTGCACTTCTCTGAAAAAGACCAATCTTTCTGCCCGCAACCATAGCCAATGAGGCGGCTACTGTAATAACTCCGAGTCCTCCGATTTGTATAAGCAGGATAATTATCGAATGCCCAAACGATGACCAGTATGTACCTGTATCGTGAACAACAAGTCCCGTTACACATACCGAGGTTGTAGCGGTAAACAGTGCATCAATAAATGGTGTTGTAATCCCCTCTGATGACGATATGGGAAGCATAAGAATAAGTGCCCCTAAAAGGATTACCCCTGCAAAGCCCAATATCGCTATTTGCGGAGAGGAAAGGTGTTTTTTATGTCGCGTAATCATAGATATCATCCTTTGTTATACTAATAATAAAAAGCATATTCCTGTTATACTCCTGAATTGGTAAAAATGCAAGCGTTCTCGTATTAAATCTATGTTAAAATATCAAAAATAAATCTGTAATCTTACCATGTCCCATTTCATAGGCTTTGTATGAAAGGGGATTTTTTATTATGTTTGCTATATTTTTGGCATTTATTCAGAATTTGCAGTTTTTTATTGCCTACGTAACAGGGATAAATTCTTTTCCAAAGCCACTTACCAAAGAGGATGAAGAAAGGCTTCTATACGAATGCAAGGAGCTTGGAAGTCAGGAGGCTTTTGATAAGCTTGTAGAGCATAACTTAAGGCTTGTTGCACATGTGTCAAAAAAGTTCTCCTCATCAGTTAAGGATCAGGAGGATTTAATCTCTATTGGTACGATTGGGCTGATAAAGGGTATAAACAGCTATGATCTTGATAAGAAAACCAAGCTTGCAACCTATGTGGGCAGATGTATCGAAAACGAAATCCTTATGGTTATAAGAGCCGGGAAGAAGACTGGCAATGAGGTATCCCTTGAGGAACCCGTTGGTGTGGATAAAGAGGGTAATAATATAACTTTTAATGATATTTTAAGTAATGACTATGACGAGGTAATAGAAGAAGTCAGTAGAAGAATAAGGGTGAAAAATCTAGGTGACTCACTTCTTCGTGTGCTAACCAAAAGAGAATATAGGGTAATGGTATTAAGATATGGTCTTTATGATGGAGTGCCCGCTACACAAAAACAGGTTGCCAAGGAGATGGGAATATCCCGTTCATATGTATCGAGAATAGAAAAGAAGGCTATCGAGAAGCTGAAAAGCGAGATGAAGGAAGAAGAGTATGACTAAGTAGTATTAATCAAAATTTAATAGATATTTTGCATGCAGCTATTGTAAAATACCCCGATTTGTGGTATAGTATACGATAGCTGTAATTATGAAAATATTTATTGAGGTGAATAAATTGCTAAAGAACATTTTTGAAAAGATGGTTGGCACATATAGCTCAAGAGAACTAAAAAGAATAGATCCCATCGCAGATGAGGTTATGGCTCTTGAAGAGAAATATAGCAAGCTTTCTGATGATGAATTGAAAAGTAAAACAAATGAGTTTAAAGAAAGACTAAGTAGTGGTGAAACCCTTGATGAGATTCTCCCTGATGCTTTTGCAACAGTAAGAGAGGCATCTTGGCGTGTTCTTAATATGAAGCACTTTAGAGTGCAGGTAATTGGTGGTATCGTTCTTCATCAGGGACGAATCGCCGAAATGAAAACAGGTGAAGGTAAAACTCTTGTTGCAACTCTCCCTGCTTATCTTAATGCTCTTACAGGTAAGGGTGTTCATGTTGTAACAGTTAATGACTATCTTGCTCGTCGAGATAGTGAATGGATGGGTAAGGTATATCGCTTCCTTGGTCTTGAGGTTGGTCTTATTGTAAATGGTATGGACCATGACCAGAGAAAAGCGGCTTACGGGGCAGATATCACTTATGGTACAAATAATGAACTTGGCTTTGATTATCTGCGTGATAACATGGTTTCGAGCAAAGCCGCACAGGTACAGAGAGGTCACAATTTTGGTATTGTTGACGAAGTTGACTCAATCCTTATCGATGAGGCAAGAACTCCTCTTATTATTTCAGGTGTTGGTGAAAAGTCTACTCAGCTTTATTCATTGGCTAACAGCTTTGCAAAGGGACTTAAAAAACAGGTTATCGTTCAGAGTGATGACAAAAAGCTTGACGATGACATTGATGCAGATTATATCGTAGACGAAAAGGCTCATACTTCAACTCTTACAGCAACAGGTGTTAAGAAGGCAGAACAGGCATTTAATATTGAGAACCTTTCTGACCCTGAAAATCTTCTTATCTCACATCATATCAATCAGGCCATTAAGGCACATGGTATTATGAAGAGGGACAAGGACTATGTTGTTAAAGAAGGCGAAGTACTCATCGTTGATGAATTTACAGGTCGTCTTATGATTGGTAGAAGATACAGTGACGGACTTCATCAGGCAATTGAGGCTAAAGAAAATGTTACGGTTGCAAACGAGAGCAAAACTCTTGCAACTATTACGTTCCAGAACTTTTTCCGTCTTTATAGCAAGCTTTCAGGTATGACAGGTACAGCACTGACAGAGGAAGATGAATTCCAGGGAATATACAGCCTTGATGTAATTGTAATTCCTACAAATATGCCTCTTGCAAGGGTTGACCAGCATGATGCAGTATATAAGAATGAAAGAGGCAAGTACAATGCGGTTGTTAAGCAGGTAAAGGAATGCTATGAGAAAAAGCAGCCTGTACTTGTTGGTACAGTAACTATTGAGAAATCAGAAGAACTCTCCAAACTCCTCAAGCATGCAGGAGTTCCTCATAATGTTCTTAATGCAAAGTTCCACGATAAGGAAGCAGAAATCGTAGCACAGGCGGGTACCCTTGGTGCTGTTACTATTGCTACTAATATGGCTGGTCGTGGTACTGATATCACACTCGGCGGTAATGCAGAATATATGGCAAAGCACGAAATGAGAAAGAAAGGTATTGAGGAATGGCTCATTGCTGAATCCACAAGCTATGCTGATACCGATGACGAGCAGATTATAGAAGCAAGAAGAATATATAATGAGTATTATGAAAAGTTCAAGCAGGGCGTTGATAAGGCACATCAGGAAGTAATTGATGCAGGCGGTCTTTATATTATTGGTACAGAACGTCACGAGAGCAGACGAATTGACAATCAGCTTCGAGGCAGAAGCGGTCGTCAGGGCGATATTGGTGAATCTAAGTTCTTTATATCTCTTGAAGATGACCTTATGCGTCTTTTTGGCTCAGAGAGAGTTTCTGCTGTTGTATCAGCGCTTGGACTAGAAGAGGATCAGCCTATCGAGGCAGGTATCCTCTCCAATGCAATTGAAAATGCACAAAAGAAGGTTGAAGGTCACAACTTTGATATCCGTAAACATGTCCTTCAGTATGATGATGTTATGAATCAGCAGCGTGAGATAATTTACTCACAGCGTCAGAAGGTTCTCGAAGGTGAGGATGTAAACGATGCTATTATGAATTATATCAGCTCAGTAGTTGATAGCGTTATTGCCAGAATGGCAGGAGAATCACCAAATCCTGACGATTGGTCATGGGATTTATTCTATCAGCAGGTTGAATTTATCTTTGGAATAAAGATGGAATTCACTAAAGATGAAATAGACGATTTTGATACAGATTCCCTTCGTGAGCGCCTTTATGATAAGGTGATGGAGGTATATAAGAATAAGGAAGCAGAATGTGGAGAACCACAGGTGCTTCGTCATTTTGAAAGAATTGTTCTTCTTCAGGTAGTAGACAACAAATGGATGGATCATATTGACGCTATGGATCAGCTCCGTCAGGGAATTGGTCTTCGTGCTTATGCCCAGAGAGACCCTGTTGTTGAATACAAGTTTGAAAGTATGGATATGTTTGAGGCGATGGTAGAGGCAATTAAGGAAGACACAGTTCGTATTCTCTTCCGTGCAACACTCCGACCTGAGAGACAGGCTCCTGTTATGCAGGAAAGAAAAATTACAGCAGGCTTTGCTGGTGATAAAAAGAAAGAACCTGTTAAAAAGGACGCATCTGAAAAGGTAGGCAGAAATGAACCATGTCCTTGCGGCAGTGGTAAGAAATACAAAAAATGTTGTGGTGCTGATAAATAATATTGGTACTTTATCAAAAGATTAAGGAAGTGTTTTAGTGATAGAGTATGATGAACTCAGACTTTCCCTTGAGGGAGTGGAAAATAAAATCAAAGAACTAGGAGATTCCCTGGATATCGATAATACATTGAAGACGATAGCCGAGCTTGAGGAAAAGACCTCTGCCCCTGACTTCTACAATGATATGGAAACTGCACAGAAGATTCTCCAGCAGATTAAACAACTTAAGAATAAGTGTGAAAGTTATGATACTCTTGTTCAGGCAAGAGAGGATGCGCTTACACTTATCGAGCTTGCGGTTGAGGAGGATGACGAGTCATTACTCTCTGAAATTCAAGAAGCACATAATAAGTTTATGAAGGATCTTGAGGAGATGATACTTTCAACCCTTCTTAGGGGCGCTTATGATAAGAACAATGCAATCCTTAGCATTCACCCGGGCGCTGGTGGTACAGAGGCACAGGACTGGGCTGAAATGATCCTTCGTATGTTCACAAGATGGGCAGAAAGAAGAGGCTTTTCAGTTTCAACTCTTGATTACCTCCCCGGTGATGAAGCGGGTATCAAGAGTGTTACTATACTTATCGAAGGCTTTAACGCGTATGGTTATGCTAAATCAGAGAAGGGTGTTCATCGTCTTGTTCGTATTTCGCCGTTCGATTCATCTGGCAGAAGACATACGTCCTTTGCATCTGTCGAAGTCATGCCTGAAATAAATGACGACATCGAGGTTGAAATCAACGCTGAGGATATCCGTGTTGATACATTTCGTGCCAGCGGTGCAGGTGGTCAGCATATCAATAAGACAGACTCTGCTATCCGTATGACTCATATTCCAACAGGCATTGTTGTTTCATGTCAGAATGAACGTTCACAGCATAAGAACAGAGAAACGGCTATGAAGATGCTCAAGTCAAAGCTTGTTGAGCTTGCAGAGCGTGAGCATAAGGAAAAGATCGAGGACCTTAAGGGTGTTCAGCTTGACATCGCTTGGGGTAGTCAGATTCGCTCCTATGTATTTCACCCATATAATATGGTTAAAGACCACAGAACAAGCTACGAGGTTGGTAACATCGGTGCAGTTATGGATGGTGACCTTGACGGATTTATCAATGCCTATCTTAAAGCATCAAGCTTAGGTCAGTTATAATAAAAAAGTCTTTCCCGAAAGGAAAAATGAAGTAATGTTTGATAAACTATCTTTTATTGAAGAAAAATATGAGGAGCTTACACAAAGGGTAAGTGACCCTAGTGTAATTTCAGACCAGAACCTTTTCCGTCAGCTTTGTAAGGAGCAGTCGGATATTACTCCTATTGTTGAGAAATATCGTGAGTATAAGGCGGTTAGGGAAAATGTAGAAGAAGCAAGATCCCTTTTAAATGAAAGCCTTGATAAGGATTTCAAAGAAATGGTGCAGATGGAGTTTGACGAGGGCAGAGAGAAGCTTGTAGCGATTGAAGAAGAACTTAAGGTTCTCCTTTTGCCAAAGGACCCTAATGATGATAAGAATGTTATTGTAGAAATTCGTGGCGGTGCAGGTGGTGACGAGGCAGCTCTCTTTGCCGCTAACCTTCTTCGTATGTATCAGATGTATGGAGAAAGTCGCAACTGGAAGTCTGAAATACTCAGTCTTAGTGAAACAGGTCTTGGCGGTATAAAGGAAGTTTCATTCCAAATTAGCGGTCAGGGCGCATATAGTAGGCTCAAATATGAAAGCGGTGTTCACCGTGTTCAGCGTGTGCCTGCAACCGAATCAAGTGGTAGAATCCATACATCAACAGTTACAGTAGCGGTTCTCCCTGAGGTTGAGGATGTTGAAGTTGAAATCAACCAGAATGACCTTCGTATTGATGTTTTCCGTGCTGGTGGCCCGGGTGGTCAGTGCGTTAATACAACTGATAGTGCTGTAAGAATTACGCATGTCCCTACAGGACTTGTTGTTTCCTGTCAGGATGAAAAGTCACAGCTTAAAAATAAAGAAAAGGGCATGAAGATTCTTCGTTCTCGTCTTTTTGATCTTATGCAGCAAAAACAACATGATGAGATTGCCTCCGAGCGTAAGAGTCAGGTTGGTACAGGTGACAGAAGTGAAAGAATCAGGACATACAACTTCCCACAGGGTCGTTGCTCTGACCATAGAATCGGTCTTACACTTCATCGTCTTGATGCTATTATGAATGGTGACTTAGACGAGATAATTGATTCACTTATTACTTATTATCAAACAGAAAAGCTCAAGTCAGAGGGGCAGGAAAACTAATGAAAACGGTAATTTATGATACCGATTCTTCATCTCTTGAAAAAGCAGCACAGGTTATAAAAAATGGTGGTCTTGTGGCATTCCCTACAGAAACCGTTTATGGCCTTGGCGCTTGCGGTTTTATGCCACAGTCGGTAAATAAGATATTTAAAGTTAAGGGGCGTCCTAATGACAACCCTCTTATTCTACATATAGGAAGCTACGAGCAGATTTATGACCTTGCTCTTGAAATACCAGAGCAGATGAGTAAGCTTAAAAAGTTTATGCCGGGTCCGCTTACAGTTGTACTTAAGAGAAAGGACATTGTGCCTGATGAGGTTACAGCAGGGCTTAATACTGTGGGAATCAGAATCCCAAGTCAGCCTGATGCCAATGCATTTCTAAAAATGTGCGGTGTACCTGTTGCAGCACCAAGCGCAAATATCTCGGGCAGACCTAGCCCCACAACATTTGGGCATGTTGTAGAGGACCTTGATGGTAAGGTTGATGGGATTATCCGTGGCGAGGTTTGCAGTGTTGGTCTTGAATCAACAGTTCTTGACCTGTCCACAGGTGAGCCAACAATCCTGCGACCGGGCGCGATAACTCGTGAAATGCTTGAAGAAGCTTTGGGAATAGTTTACACAGGTGGCGATGGCAATAGACCAAAGGCTCCCGGTATGAAATATAAGCACTACGCACCAAAAGCACCCTTATATGTGGTTGATGGTGATATACTAGACGAAATAGCTAAATATAATGGTAAAAAAATCGGCGTGATGCTCACAGATAATATTTCCCTTGATGGAGATATTGCCATTCAGCATCTTGGAAATAATCCACAGGAATATGCTCACAACCTTTTCAAAGCGCTAAGATACTTTGATAGTGCTAAAGTGGATGTGATTCTTTCACAGGATATTAAAGGTGATGGAATCTGCGAGGCAGTTCGCAATCGATTATACAAAGCAGCAAATAACCGATAATCTTAATTCAAAGGAGAATTATAGATGAATATACTTATGATTTGTACAGGTAACACCTGTCGAAGCCCTATGGCACAGGCACTTCTCCAGAAGAAGTGTGATGAAAGAAATCTTGATGTTTATGTTTCATCTGCTGGCATTGCTACATTAAACGGACTTCTTGCCAGTAATAACGCTGTCCTTGCGATAGGTGAGATGGAATGTGATATTTCTCTTCATACATCAAGAGAAATCACTTCGGCTGATATTGTAAGTGCTGATCTCATTCTTACAATGACAAATGCACAAAGAGATGCTCTCAAGGTCGGAGTTAATGTAGACAAAAATAAGATTTTCACAATTGGAGAGTTTATCGGAGAGCCTGAAAATGAAATTTGTGACCCATTTGGTGAAGATATCGAAGTGTATAGAGAATGTGCTATGCAGCTTGATGAGATGCTCGAAGAAGTTGCAGATATGGTAGAGGACGAGTACGATGTTTGATATCCGCCCTGCTACAATTGCAGATGCTAAGTCTATTGCTGATATTGAAAATAGATGCTTTCCCTCTCCATGGTCACTAAAACAGATTGAAGAGGATATTTCATCTCCTCAGACAAAGTACTTCCTAGCCGTATGCGATGGAGTGATTTGTGGATATACAGGGATGTGGAATGTCCTTGACGAGGGCAGCATAACCAATATTGCAGTGCTTGAGGAGTATCGTAGGAAGGGTATTGCGAGAGCACTTCTTAATGCCCTTTTATCCTGTAATGTAGCATATGTTACCCTTGAGGTAAGGCGGAGTAATGCATCAGCCATATGCCTATATAAAAAGTTCAACTTTCAGATTCTAGGCACGAGAAAGGATTATTATTCTAATCCTGACAGTACCAAGGAAGATGCTTATATTATGGCTTGGAAACTAATGAAAGACAAACAAAGGATATGATTTAATGTTGTTTTTGGGAATTGAATCATCATGTGATGAGACAGCTGCATCGGTAGTTGAATACTCAGATGGTGTATTTAATATAAAATCTAATATTATTGCTTCACAGATTAAGTTCCACGAAAGATATGGCGGAGTGGTACCTGAAATAGCTTCAAGAATGCATATTGAGGCAATCACAGGGGTTGTGAGTCAGGCAATGGAAGAGGCACAGGCTGAATTTAGGGACCTTACTGCCCTTACTGTTACATATGCGCCAGGTCTTATCGGTGCACTGCTGGTTGGTGTGAATTATGCCAAGAGCCTCGCTTATGCTCTTGATAAGCCTCTTATCCCTGTTCATCATATCGAGGGACATATATCAGCTCTATATCTTGAGAATCCTGACCTGAAGCCACCATTTGTTTGCCTTGTTGCATCAGGTGGCCATAGCACTATCGTTCATGTTAAGGATTATCTTGATTTTGAAACAATAGCTTCAACCCGTGATGACGCGGCTGGTGAGGCTTTTGATAAAATTGCAAGAGTAATAGGCCTTGGATATCCGGGCGGACCTAAGATTCAGAAGTATGCAGAGGAAGGAAACGAAGATGCTGTTGACTTTCCTATAGTTAAGATGAAAGATGGCTTTGATTTTAGTTTTAGCGGAGTTAAGACAGCCGTTATTAATTATCTTCACAATGCCGAGCAAAAGGGCGAGGAGATAAATAAACACGATATTGCGGCATCTTTTCAGAGGGCTGTTTGCACAGCATTATCTGAAAGACTTGTTGTCTGTGCCAAGGAGGTAGGGGCTACATCAATTGGTCTTGCAGGTGGCGTTGCGGCAAATGATAAGTTAAGAGAAATGATTAACATAAAATCACAAGAGATGGGTTTGAAGTTTTATTACCCATCAAAGATTCTCTGCACCGACAATGCAGCTATGATTGCAGCACGGGGCGCACATATTTTTGACTATTCAGACGACAAGAATTTTGGATGCAAACTCGACCTGAATGCCCTTTCTACCAAGGATTTCTAACATCCAAAGTATTATGTAAAACCAGTCAAAATTGTTGTTATGTTAACTTTACAAACATATTTCACAAAACAGTCGAAAGAGAGAGTTCAGCAGCAGAAATTTGTGGAAAAACTCTCCAAACCCATTAATAAATAGGGTTTGGGCCTGTTGATAACTCTGTGGATAATGTTGATAACTATAATTTTTATGAAACAAAAGCACGATATTATGTAAACTAAAATGTACGAATAAATCACTATTTATTTGTCAGTTTGCACATATGTATTATGTAGTCAAATTATTAATCATATATCTTTCTTGACAGAGGGATGTCACTAGATTAAAATAAAAATATATATATAACAGAGGAGTTGAGTAAAATGGGTTATACAATAGCAGAAAAGATTATATCTGCTCATATAGTTTCAGGTGAGATGAAGCCAGGTCAGGATGTAGGTCTTAAGATTGACCAGACCCTTACACAGGATGCAACAGGAACAATGGCGTATCTTGAATTTGAGGCTATGGGTGTTCCCAGAGTAAAGACAGAAAAGAGCGTTGCATATATTGACCATAACACTCTTCAGACAGGTTTTGAAAACGCAGACGATCATCGTTTTATTCAGTCTGTATGTAAGAAACACGGTATATATTTCTCCCGTCCGGGTAATGGCATCTGCCATCAGGTACATCTTGAAAGATTTGGTAAGCCCGGCAAGACCCTTATTGGTTCTGATAGCCACACTCCAACAGGTGGTGGTATTGGTATGCTTGCAATGGGAGCTGGTGGTCTTGATGTAGCGGTTGCTATGGGCGGCGGAGCTTATTATATTACAATGCCAAAGATGGTAAGAGTTAACCTTACAGGTTCTCTTAATCCTTGGGTATCTGCAAAGGATGTTATCTTAGAGGTTCTTCGCATTATGACCGTTAAGGGCGGTGTTGGTAAGATTATTGAGTACGGTGGAGAAGGAGTTAAGACACTATCTGTTCCTGAAAGAGCCACAATTACCAATATGGGTGCGGAGCTAGGTGCAACAACATCTATTTTCCCTGCTGACGAAATTACAAGAGAATTCCTCAAAGCACAAGGCAGAGAGGAAGATTATACAGAAATCAAGGCTGATGACGATGCACGATATGATGAGGTTCTTAATATTGACCTTTCATCACTTAAGCCTATGGCTGCTTGTCCTCATATGCCTGATAATATTAAGACTATTGAAAGCCTTGCAGGGGGAGCGGTTGATCAGGTTTGTATCGGTTCATGTACAAACTCAAGCTATCTGGACCTTATGAGAGTTGCAACAATCCTTAAAGGCAAGACAGTTCATCCTGATGTTTCTCTTTCAATTGCCCCTGGTAGTAAGCAGGTTTATAATATGCTTGCTCTTAATGGAGCTCTTGGTGATTTAATCGCTTCAGGTGCAAGAATCCTTGAAAGTGCTTGCGGTCCTTGTATCGGTATGGGACAGTCCCCTAACAGTAAGGGTATTTCCCTTCGTACATTCAATCGTAACTTCCTTGGTAGAAGTGGAACAGCTGATGCTGAGATTTATCTTGTATCACCTGAAACTGCTGCGGCTTCTGCCCTAACAGGTGTGTTTACTGATCCAACTACTCTTGGTGCAAAGGTGGATATCCCACTTCCAGAGAAGTTCCTTATAAATGACAATATGGTTATTGATCCTGCTCCTTCTCATGAAATGGACAGCGTTGAAATCCTTCGTGGACCAAACATCAAGCCATTCCCAACAACATCACCACTTGAAAAGACAATTGATGCAACAGTTGCTCTTAAGGTTGATGATAACATCACTACTGACCATATTATGCCTGCAGGCGCAAAGATTTTGCCTCTCCGTTCAAATATTCCTGCTATCTCACAGTATTGCTTTACTGTATGTGATAAGGATTTCCCACAGAGAGCAAAAGAACTTGGCAGCAGTATAATTGTTGGCGGAGCTAACTATGGACAGGGCTCATCAAGAGAGCACGCAGCTCTTGCACCGCTCTATCTTGGTGTTAAGGCTGTACTTGTTAAGAGCTTTGCTCGTATTCATAAGAGTAATCTTATTAATGCAGGTATCCTTCCACTTACGTTTGAGAATGAGTCAGATTATGACGGCATCTCTCTTGGTGATAAGATTACAATGCCGGATGTTGCAGATGTAATTGCACAGGGTGGCAAGGTTACGATTGTGAACGAAACAACAGGTAAGAAAATTATAGCAGAATGTGAACTTACAGACAGAACAAGGGATATTATCCTTGCTGGCGGTCTTCTTAACTATACAAAACTTAACGGTAGATAAATTTGAAAGGATTTGATTCCAATGGCAAAAATTAATATGACTACTCCCATCGTTGAGATGGATGGAGATGAGATGACCAGAATAATCTGGCAATCAATAAAGGATATTCTTATTCTCCCTTATGTTGACCTCAAATCAGAATACTATGATCTTGGTCTTGAAAACAGAAATGCAACAGATGACCAGGTTACAGTCGATAGCGCTGAGGCAACCAAAAAGTATGGTGTTGCAGTTAAGTGTGCAACTATCACACCTAATGCGGCTCGTATGCCAGAGTATAACCTTAAGGAAATGTGGAAGTCACCTAATGGTACTATCCGTGCAATCCTTGATGGTACGGTATTTCGTGCTCCAATCCTTGTTAATGGTATCACACCATATATCCCTACATGGAAAAAGCCAATCTGTATTGCTCGTCACGCTTACGGTGATGTATACAAGAATACAGAAATGATTGTTAAGGATGGAGCAAAAGCAGAACTTTGCGTTACAAATCCTGATGGAACAGAGGAAAGAAGCCTTATTCATAATTTTAAGGGTGATGGAATCATTCAGGGTATGCACAACCTTGATAATAGTATTTCATCCTTTGCTCGTGCTTGCTTTAACTACGCCCTTGATGTGAAACAGGATATCTGGTTTGCTACAAAGGATACAATTTCCAAAAAATATGACCATACCTTTAAGGATATATTCCAAGAGATATTTGATAATGAGTATAAGGCAAAGTTTGATGAGGCTGGTATAGAATATTTTTATACCCTTATTGACGATGCTGTGGCTCGTGTTATCCGTAGTGAGGGTGGATATATTTGGGCTTGTAAGAACTATGATGGTGATGTAATGAGTGATATGATTGCTACTGCATTCGGCTCACTTGCTATGATGACAAGCGTTCTTGTATCACCTGATGGCATATATGAGTACGAAGCGGCTCACGGTACAGTTCAGCGTCATTATTATAAGCACCTTAAGGGTGAAGAAACATCGACCAACTCTGTTGCAACAATCTTTGCATGGAGCGGTGCCCTTCGCAAGAGAGGCGAACTTGATGGAAATGCCGACCTTATTAAATATGCTGACAACCTCGAAAAGGCAACTATTGCTACAATCGAGGATGGCATAATGACTGGTGACCTTTATCTCATTTCTACTCTTGAAAGCAAGAAGAAGGTTAATACAGAAGATTTCTTAAAAGCGGTTGATGAAAGACTTGCAAATATGATGTAAAATAACTGCCCACCCTCGGTATTTAAAAAAGGCTGGGCTCACAATAAAGGTGGTTATATGAAAAAACTTAGGATCATACCTATATTATTAGTAGTGGTATTGATTGCAAATATATGCAGCTTTAGTACTTTTGCAGAATCCACATATGTTATTACTGATGTTGCACTCACTCCGGGTGCAACTGAAGTTGACTTGAATCTTGCATGGTACACAACGGAAAGTCCGTCTGATACAGTTGCTCAATTTGCATTAAAGCAAGATATGACGGGAGGTGCTTTCCCTGCCAATAAGGCTATAACATATACAGGTAGTAATACTCCTGCTACAACAGGTCTTGCATCTAATAAGGTCAGTGTAAAAAACCTTGAAGAATCCACGGAATATGTATACCGAATTGGTGACGGAACAGAGGCGAATTGGAGCCCTGTTTATAACTACAAAACTGGCAATCCTGACAAGTTTGGCTTTGTGTTTGTTGGTGATCCACAGGTAGGCTATGCTGATACAAATGCAGAAGCACAAGCATGGGGCAGCACCATAACCAAGGCTTTGAATAGACTACCAGATACACGCTTTGTTATGAGCGCCGGTGATCAGGTACAAAAGAATAATATTGCGCTTTATAATGCGTTTTTTAGCCCTGAAATATTAAGAAGTCTTCCTATTGCCCCTGCTATGGGTAACCATGAGGCTGGTGCAACTCACTTTTCGCTCCACTTTAATTTGCCCAACATTACACAATATGGCAAGACAGGAACCGGCGGCGAAGATGGTGATTACTATTTCAATTATGGAAATACATTGTTTATGGTGCTTAATACCAACAATATGTATTCTGCTGAACACACTGCATTTATGAGAGAGGCTGTTAAGGCAAATCCAGATACAAAGTGGAAGGTGCTTATGTTCCACCACTCTATTTATAGCACCACCGACCATTACACAGGTGCATATGTTAGTCGTTTTATCGAAGGCATGGTGCCAACTATTGATGATTTAGGTATTGATATTGTTCTTATGGGACACGACCATGTATATGTAAGAACTCATCTTATGAAGAAAAATACTGTTATGTCACAGCAAACTATTGACGATGAAGGAAATGTAGTTAACCCGGATGGAACGATTTATATCACGGGTAACTCCCCATCAGGCAGTAAGTTTTATGAGATTCAGCTTATTGACCCTGCCTTCGCTGCGGTTAATAGCCAGCTTAATGTGACAACCTTTTCTTATGTAAATGTGGAGGGCAGAAAGCTCTCACTTGATACCTATCGAACAGACACAATGGAGATTGTAGATTCAGTTTCTATTGTGAAGAATAATCCTGTTAATAACTATAACGGCCTAAGCGTTGATTCCCTTTCATTTATCAAGGATGGAGTCAAAATAGGCGGGATTTACAAGGGCGATACAGGTAATATTGTAGGAAAGGCTAATCTGTCCAATATTAGCAGTTTGCCTTACAAAGCTATGCTAGTTGCAGCTAGATATAATAAGGACAAACAACTCGTGGATATAAAACCATCTGAATTAACCGATGTTTTGGGTTATGATGGGGTTGTAGGAGGATGTAGCTACGCCACGATTAAAACTCCAGCAATAAATGCACAAGAAGTAAAGCCAGGTGACTATATTAAGCTGTTTTTATGGGAAGATACAAATGGGATAGTCCCTTATGCTAACCCTATAGATATTAGTATGCTTGAAGAAGAAATTCCGCCGCCAGAGACGAATATATACACCTTTGAATGTGAAAATCTTGTTGCATCCCCATCGGGCGCTGATGCGGTTGTGGAAGGTGATTATAGCATTTTAAACAGCGATGGAACCGGTGACTATATTGAGTACAATGTGAATTTCCCAGCAGCAGGCACATGGAATATTAGCCTCGTTGCTAAAACAAATCCTAATGGTGGTAAGTTTAGATTATTCCTTCCACAATCAGATAAGTATGTTGGCACATCAGAGCATGACCAATATTCCCCAGAGGAAAACACAACTACAATCAATATTGGTAATTATTCATTTAAATCTGGAGGCAATAAGCAGCTTCGCTTTATTGTTACAGGCAAGAACGATTCAAGCGGTGGTTATACTCTTACCAATGATAAAATAATATTAGTTAAGCAATAAAAAGGAGTGAATTCATATGTCAATCAGACTTAATGCAAATGAAGCTGTTGTAAAAACTGTAAAGGAAGGCCTTAAGCGCACAGGCGGTTATTGTCCTTGCAGAACATCACGCACAGATGAGTATAAGTGTATGTGCGACGAGTTTAAAACTCAGATTGCTGATAAAGAATTTGAAGGCTATTGCCATTGTATGCTTTACTACAAAAGCAAAGATTAATCGCTTTTTGTCAAAAACTTTTTCTATTATTTATATATTAGGTATTGACATTGGGGCTTGTTAGTGCTATACTTATATAGCGTCTTGAAGAGAGGCGCTATAAATATCGCGGAGTGGAGCAGTCTGGTAGCTCGTCGGGCTCATAACCCGAAGGTCGTTGGTTCAAGTCCAGCCTCCGCAACCAAGTAAAAATCATACAGCATTTATGTTGTATGATTTTTCTTTTAAGTAAGAGTGTTGATATGATTGATTTTGCAGGGTTATGAGACCGACGAGCGGAGCTCGTTGGGTTAGCGAAGTAAAAACAGTTTGAGGAATTGTTTTTACAAGCGGTGGAGCCCAAAGTAGGAGAAGTGTTAATAAACTTTAGTTTATTGACAATGCGACATACGACGGCGAGTGGCACGAAGTGATAACCCGAAGGTCGTTGGTTCAAGTCTAGCCTCCGCAACCATAATTACGGCAAGCTAATGTATCATTGGCTTGCTGTTTTTCTATCTAAAAAAGACTTGAAACTGCGTGGGTTCAAGTCTTTCTTTATATTTAAACAACTATATTATTTCTAGGCTTATAATTTAGCATTTGTTTACTTACCCCAACATTTATTATAGAGCCTTTATCAAAATATAGGATATTTCTTATATTTTTGGGCAAAATTTTGTTTAAATACAAAAGAAAGGAACTTGATTATGCAGGTCTTAGATTGGATAGTTATAGGTTTGTTTTTTATTGTAATGATTGGCATTGGTATATATAGCTATAGATCTAACAATAGCTCAAGTGATTTTTTTGTGGGTGGTGGCAAGGTACCCTGGTGGCTTTCAGGTGTGTCACACCATGTATCAGGTCATAGTGGTGTTGTTTTTGTTGCATATGCAGGAATTTGTTATCAATATGGTTTTACCATGTATGTTTGGTGGGCATTGGTCATCGGAATTGTAACCTTGCTTGGTGCCAAATTGGTAGCTCCTCGTTGGCCAAGGCTTCGTCAACGTCTTGGTATTGAATCACCAATAGAATATATGTCTTTACGATTTGGTTTGCCTGCACAGCAGTTAACCGCTTGGGTGGGCGTGCTCATAAAATTGCTTGACATTGGTGCAAAATGGGCTTCAATGGGAATTTTGCTCAGTGGATTTACGGGGCTGCCGATTTCTGTTGGTATCGTTATATCTGGGTTCGTTTCACTCATTTACATTACTATCGGTGGATTGTGGGCCGACCTATTGACTGACTTTGTACAGTTTATAGTGCAGCTGGTTGCGGGCATAGTATTATTTATTGCCGTATTCAAGCATCTTGGCGGTCCAAGTTCAGTTGCAACCATGTGGAATCAATTGCCTTCTGGGCATGCAAACGCGTTTAACGGACCGTATACACCGCTATGGGTATTTTTATACTTGTTTGTTAAGTTTTTTGATTACAACGGAGGTAACTGGAACCTGGCAGCGCGATTTATCTCAACCCCTGACGGGAAAAATGCAAGAAAAGCATCAATTTTATCCTCAATTCTTTATTTTGTATGGCCTCTATTAATATTTTATCCCATGTTTGCAGGTCCGTTGCTTTTCCCTAATATGCAAGATCCTGCTCAGCAGTTATATCCTGCCTTGACAACACAATTTTTATCTGCCGGATTAATTGGCTTGGTGTTAGCGTCTATGTTTGCAAGCACCATGGGGATGACTGTTTCTGACATCAACGCACTATCAGCGGTGTTGCAAAGAGATATACTGCCTGTTTTAAACCATAAATTTAAAGAAATGCTGGATAGTGATAGAAAATCACTGATTGTAGCTAGAACGATTACAATTATACTCACCATAATTACCATTATTGTTGGAATAAACCAAAATTATTTTGGTGGTGTTATCGGACTGGTAATCAGTTGGTTTGGCGCATTGGTCGGACCGATGGCTGTTCCAATGATTTTAGGATTGTTTCCGAAATTTAAATATAGCAACGGTCCCATTGCCATTGCATCAATTATCAGCGGATTGCTTGCGTTTGCGTTAACCAAAACCACCAATCTTATCAGCCCTGATGTGGAAACAGCGTTTCCCTTATTAGTTACCCTTGTGGTGTTTATCATCGGCGGGTATATTAACAAAATACGTGGAGCGCAAGTATCTAGTGATGTAAATGATCTTTTAGAATATCTAAGCCTTCCCAATGATAAATAAAGGCTCATCTTACAGCAAGCCAATTATACTTTGGCTTGCTGTTTTTCTATCTGAAAAAGCCTTGAACTGTGTGGTTTCAGGCTTTTCGTAGTTTATGGTGCGTTTTGTCGTGGTGTAATATTGGGCTTGTCGTCCACTTCTGCACCCTTATAATTGAATTATGCACCTACTTTTTAACGATTAGTGGAGTAATTAAAATTTAGAACATCGTTAAAATGTATTTACAAAACCCCGCCTGTATCGCATGCAGAGGAAATATAGACTTAAACTTTGATGCAAAATTACGCTCAAACAGCCATATAATAAAGGATTTCAACGCTTTACAGTCATTGAAATCCTTTTTGTTTTTCATTCGTATACTGTAAAGTTTTATAGGGAGTTTAGAAAAGTTTTAGTAATAATTAAAATAAGTATTGACATTACTTAAAACTGCGCTCGAATCATAAATCCAATCGCTTTGACGGTTGGATTTTTTTCATAATCGCTCCGTTGCTTCTACTTATCCGAAAAAGGTCACGCTTGCTGCGGCTATGCCCTTGTAAACATGCTCATAATGCTTTCTCTATGCTATCAACCTTTATTTGTAAGAACATACTACGGCCCGCAAAAAAGATATTTTCTGCAATGTAGATATTCCCGATAATATATCGGTTGATATTTATAAAGTATGAAATAAGTCGATAAGTAATATAAAACTATATTTTTGTCAAATTGCACTTGATGAATTTATTATTTTGTTAAAAATACATATTTTTTAGCGTATATGTTGACGATTGAACAAATTTTGTGTATAATATTACATGTTTTATTAGCAGATAATACCAATTGTAAGATGAAGAAATATGTGTGTTATGAGGAGTGAGAAATATGCTCGCTGTAACTTTGCATCCAAGGATGATGTGGTCAAATTAATTTAATAGAATAATGCCCGTGCTCATGGGCAATTTACACATTTCAACGCCAAATTGGTTTTGATATTATTTTTTTAATATTTATTTATATGAGGACTAAGATCCTGACAAGAAGAGGAGTACATAAGAATGAAAAAAAGATTTATTAGTATATTACTTATATTTTGTATATCCATATCACTGACGCCGATTATTGAGGTCTCGGCAGCAACTATGTATAGTTTAAGCGGCAATTCAATGTTATCTTATCGGGTTGTAGTTAAAACCAGTAACATTTCCAATGCAGGGACAGATGCATATCTTTATGCTGCATTGTCTTCTGCAACTAAGACTCCTGTTACTGATTCCGGCTATAATGACACTTATCATATTAGCTCAATGGAAAGTGGCGATAGATTTGAAAAGGGTGACACAGACACCTGTTCTTTGAGAGTTAAGGATGATTTGACGTTATCACCCATATATTTTCAACTGGCGTGGGTTAAAAATGGTCTCTCTGCCGGATGGCACTGTGAATGGGTTGAGGTGCAAATATTGAAAGGCGGTTCATTGACTGCAACCAGCGGAAAAATTCCGGTAAATAAGTGGTTTGATACAGCAGGTGCAAACTTTACCGCAGAAATAGCTTTGAAGAGAACGATTACTGGAATAGGTAATTTTGATAATGAGTATTTACAATTAACAGATGAAGACCATTACGGACAATGGACAGCAACATGGGACGGTATGGTAACCGACAACTTTCATAAAGAAAGTTATAATACATATCAATATGTGGGTGAGCCTTGGTTTAATTGGGACGTAAATGACCCAAATCATGAGGTTTATCGTTACGCTTTATCGTGTAGATATAATGCGGTCACCATTGATAAAAGAGCATTATACGAGGAAATGAAATATAGAGGAATTCATTCACTGACGATTCCAATTAAGATAAACTTTAATGATCCTTATACACAGGGGCAGCTGGAGTGGACAAAATACATATATGTAACAGGTGTGAGTGATGTATTCCTTGATTTGCTTTATCGTCCTTATGATCCCGAACTATTAATCAAGCAAACAGATTCTCAGGAATATCCTGACGCTAATAATTATGGTTATCCTGTACAACCGACAGTTAGTATGTTCAAGCAAGATTCACATCTAGCAGTGGCAGCTATGCGAAGAAATGAAGAAAAGCCCGTGGTAATAGCCATGGACGAGGAGTGTAATCCTATATCAGAAGTAACTCTAAACATTCCGGAGGACTATGATTTTTATTGGGGTACTATTCTAGGTGAAGACAATTATTATTATACTATGGTGGGATATGACAATCAGGTCGAAGACCCCAACAAAACTGTTATAAAAATATATAAAATTAAAACTGATGGGGAAGTTATAGGAACGGCTGAAATAAAAGGACGACCGGCAAATATAGGGGCAGATCAAAACATGTATGCCTCTATCCGTACTCCATTTACAAGCAGCACAGGTGCAATGAAATATATAAATGGAAAACTATATCTTCACATTAGCAAGCAAGGATTTGCGAGTGCAGGAGTTGTTCATCAAGCGAATATCAGTTATACGGTTGATACATCCACTATGTCGGCTTCATTTGGAATAGACGGACAAACAAGCTATGTTTCGCATAGCTTCAACCAAAAGCTTATCTATGATAACAAAAAGGTTGTTACCATAGACCATGGCGACGCTTATCCTCGTGCACTCAGATTAAGTGTTTTTAATGGCAGTAATGTAATAACTAAAGATATTTTTAATTTTACAGGTGATTTAGGCGTTAATCAGACATATCACAGAGTTACAGGTTTGGAGCAAAGTTCTTCTAAATATTTTGTTGTTGGAAAATCCTTCCCGCATAATGATAATGTTCCAGTTCCAGGGTATACCAACTTTAACGGCGACCAAAAGAAACTATCTTATCCTCAGACAGTTAATATTTATCTGATAACGGTGGATAAAGAGACACTTGAATACACACATAGATGGATTACAACAAGCAATCCATCACTACCCGGATATTGGTCAGAACCCAGACTTGTGCCTGTTGGTGACGATAGATTTGTACTGCTTTATGGATATACTAAAGATTCTAGTAATATATATACTCAATATCAAATTGTTGAAGCAGACGGTAGGGTCTCTGAACCTATCAAGATAGGACCTATGTCATTTAAAACTCCAGTACAGCCGATTATAGTTGGAAACAGTCTATACTGGCTTAATGTTCAGACATTTGAAGCTTATTGTACCGGTGCTGAGACAGGGGTAAATGAACAACATCATAAAGCAACTTTTTCAAAGCTTGATATTACAAACATAAATAAACCGGCTCCTGTTCAAACAGCAGTTAATGTGAGTAATAATGGTGAGCAGTATGACTTGACCGTTGGAGCTACGTATTATTTTGATCTATCTGAGTATCTTAGAAAAGATAATGTCAATATGGTAAATGAGCTACCTGACAAGACTTTACATTATGTTCCGTTTACTTACGCGGGAACGGTAAATGCATATAACCTTACTAGAGATACGGAAAGAAATTTAGAGGCAACATTGAATGTGGCTCCAAGCGACAGAAGTTTATTTGTATCCGATTATAACATTTATAGGGATTTAACATGGAACAGTATCAATTCTTTTGCCCTAAAATCCCCCTATGACATTAAATACGGGATGCCATATAATAACAATTATACTTTGCGTATTCCAAGCGGTGGAGCAGTTATCACTACCGGTTATGGATACACCGCCCCGAGTAGCAATGAGTGGGATGCGGTGATTTCCAAAGATTCATCAATTATTAAGAATTGGGATGGCATTTTCTCTTGGTGTCAAGATCCTAATAGATATATTCCACTTTGGTTTACCGTGCGTGGATACGGTAGTCCTATACAATGGTCAATGGGTTGTAATAGCCACAACATTGACCTAGTGGGACGATCTGTCGGATACAGACCTGTGTTGCAGGTGGATTCATCAAAGTTAACTGCACGTGATTCCTTAAAGGCTGTTACATTATATTTAACAAATGGCAGCTTTAAAGGTCAATCAGCCATTACAATTTTAAGTGCTGAAAGTACATATAAAGCACCGTCTGTTTTAGGTCTTACGGATTCAAGTGGAGCAACTGTCACTACAACAAGGTCATTTAGTTGGAATACAAGTCCGGACGGGAGAGGTAAAAAATATCTTCCGGGAGCTACCGTACCAAGCAGTGTAACCGCTCTTTATGCGGATTGGGGTACTACTATGCAGCAATTAAAAAGTGTTAGTATTGTTAATGATAAAATTACTAGTATAGATTATACAGCATTCCTATGGTCAAGAATGGTAGTTGCATTTTATACTGACAAACGGCTGATTCATACAGAATTATATAATCTTACTGGAAACAACAACATCGGGGAAATCGACATTCCTGCATCTGCAAATTCAATCAAGGTTATGATGTGGCAATATAATATGGACGAAATGCTACCACTCGGCTCACCGATAAAATTAGTAAAAGAAAATGGGAATTGGTCTCAAGCTTCAAATTAATGTATAGAAGTGCAATTCTATAATAAGAAATTGTGTTACTTTTACAGACGGTTGTCATATTAATATCAATGGCAGCCGTCTGTTTCTCAATTTATAATACGTAATTTGACAAATTATAAATAATGCTTGACAATTATATATTCTAATGCAATAATATATGCTATAAGCTAATCCTTAAATAAAATGTGAATAATAATTGGTAGAGGCGCGGCCTTTAAGAGTAGCAAGGCTTAATGATGGGAATCAGAGCTTTGCGAAAGGAAAAACCGCCGAAATGTATATGTCGCCCAAGGCATATATGTTGGTACATATCAGAAAATGTTATGTACTGTCACTTCTGTGGAGAGCTATCGTGTTAAGTATTTTTATGCTATTATTCGGTATAATATGATAACCGCGAATGTTCTATGGGGTATTCGCGGCTTTGTTTTTTTACACAAGTTTTCACTAGTATATTTATAGGGCTAAGCAAAAACGAAAGGATGATAAAAATGAAAAAAAATATTTCGCTAATTCTTACAGCCATTATGGTTCTTGCGTTTGCTTCCTGCGGAACTGACGTGAAGAAAGACACCACATCAGACAATGTTTTGAAGGTTGGTATGGAGTGTAACTATGCCCCATATAACTGGTCACAGACTGATGACTCAAATGGTGCTGTTCCTATCAAAAATGTAGCTAATATGTATACTAACGGCTATGATGTTCAAGTTGCAAAGAAAATTGCAGAATCTATGGGCAAGGAAATTGAAATCTATTCCTATGAATGGGACAGCCTTATCCCTGCTGTTCAGTCAGGAAAACTTGATATGATTATTGCGGGTATGAGCCCAACTGACGAACGTAAAGAAAAAATCGATTTTTCAGATCTTTACTATGTATCAAACCTTGTTGCAATTACAAAAAATGATTCATTAAAGGGTGTTAAGTCAATAGCTGACCTTAGCGGAAAGAAGATTGCGGCACAGTCTGGAACATCACATCTCGATGCGCTTGAGGGCCAGACAAAAGCAGTTGTTTCAGAGCTTTCTGACTTCTCAACCATGCTTGTTGCTCTTGACGCAGGTACAATAGATGGATATATTGCTGAAGAACCTACAGCAATGGCTGTTTGCACTGAAGGTTCATCGTATACTTATGTACCCTTTGTAAACAATGAAACCGGATTCACTATTCCTGTTGAAGATTCAAGTATAGCAGTTGGCGTTAAAAAGGGTTCAGAGCTTAAAGACAAGATCAACGGATATTTAAAAACATTTGATGAGGAAGCACAGCGCAACCTTATGATTGAAATGGTAGAAATAGCTCCTGTTGATGAATAAATACTCTCTTAATAAATGCGGCGTAGACTTTTTGCCGCATTATCAGAAAGGATTACAATGAGTAGTTTTCTTAAAGATGCAGTAAATATATTTATTGAATATAAAGGCTTTTTCCTTCAAGGTATCGCATACACAATGCTGATTGCGTTGTCAGGTACGATAATAGGCCTTTTAATCGGTCTTATCGCCGGTGTAATACGAACAATACCAATACCTAAAAGCCTCTTTTTGCGCGTAGTTTTGAAGGTGGTAAATTCAATAATCAGCGTTTATGTTGAGGTTTTTCGCGGAACACCTATGATGGTACAGTCCATGGTTATTTTCTGGGGCTATGCATTTATGAATGCCGGTCGTACCTTACCGCTCATTCCTGCCGGTATATTTATTGTATCAATCAATACCGGTGCTTATATGGCAGAGATTGTTCGCGGCGGAATCATTTCTATTGATGGAGGTCAGCTTGAAGGTTCATATTCAATTGGTATGAATCACTTTCAAGCAATGATTTTTGTGGTGATTCCTCAGGCTATTAGAAATATTCTCCCTGCAATCAGTAACGAGTTTGTAATTAATATTAAGGATACATCTGTTTTAAATGTTATCGGCGTAACAGAGCTATTCTTCTTTACAGCAAAGATTTCCAAGATGAATTGGGCTATTTTTGAAACATACATCGTTGCTTGTGTAATTTATTTTGTTCTCACCTTCACAATAACAAGAATTCTCAGATATATTGAACAACGTCTTGATGGTCCTTCCAGCTATGCGATACATCAATCATCCACAATGCCGGATGGTAGCCTCGTTGTAAAAAGGGAGGATAGGTCATGAGCAAAATAATCACTATTAAAGGTATCAAGAAAAATTTCGGTGAGAATGAAGTTTTAAAGGATATCAATTTCTCAGTTAATACGGGTGATGTTACCTGTATTATCGGCGCTTCTGGTTCTGGTAAATCAACAATGCTTCGATGCATCAATCTTTTAGAGGAACCGACTAGCGGAGAAATTATATATAACAACCAAAACATTCTTGAAACCAAACATATCCCTGCCTATCGTGCAAAGGTTGGTATGGTGTTCCAGAACTTTAACTTGTTCGATAATATGACAGTCCTCAAGAACTGCATTCTTGGCCTTAGAAGAGTTGCAAAAATGGACAAGGAGACTGCAAAGCAAGAAGCAATGCTAAACCTCGAAAAGGTCGGTATGCTCCCTTATATCAATGCAAAGCCAAAACAGCTTTCGGGCGGTCAGAAGCAAAGGGTTGCAATCGCAAGGGCGCTTGCCATGAAGCCGGACGTTATACTTTTCGACGAGCCGACATCGGCGCTTGACCCTCAAATGGTTGGCGAGGTTTTGGAGGTTATAAGGCGTCTTGCAAATGAGGGACTGACAATGATAATAGTAACCCATGAAATGGCATTTGCAAGAGATGTCGCAAACCATGTTGTGTTTATGCATGATGGTGTTATTTGTGAAGAAGGTTCTCCAAAACAAATATTTGGGAATCCACAAAAGCCAGAAACAAAAGCGTTCTTATCAAGGTTCCTAAAGGGTTAGTCGACTGAGATGCTTGGTTTATACCATTTCGTATTTTATTGTTTTTGCGTGTTATAAGCATTCGCACTATATTACCACTCTGTAATTGTTACAATCAACGTATCAGTCACAGAGTGGTTTTTTATATGCGAAAAGCAAGTAAAACAGATCTTTTCGGGGTTCTTGGTACAATGCAAATTTTGCGGGCATTTCTTTACTGCTCTATTTTCATTTCTGGTTTTTGTTTTGATTTGAGGTGGTGTATAGACCTCAATCCACTCTTTAGACCTTTTTTGAAATTGTAAAATTCAAATATAGTTATAGCCAGTAGATTTAAGATGCTTTTGTACCCATTACGTGGTACTGGAAAGGGAAATGCTACATCAATGATATATTGGCAATCGGTGCATCATTCTATAAAACAATTGAAAATAATTGTGCGGTATGATATACTGTATAAAATTGGCAAATAGTATTTTTCATGAAGTGTACTACAATAAAACGATAGGAGAATACGGATGAAAACAAAAAGATTATTAAGCATATGGATGACCTTAGCAATAATAGTTAGCACTATAACGATCCCTGCAATGGCAAATGATAGCATTAAGGTTTTATTAAATGGAACAGAGCTGTCTTTTGATGTTCCGCCACAATTAATACAAGACAGGACAATGGTTCCGATGCGTAAAATATTTGAAGCACTGGGAGCAGATGTGGAATGGGATGGTGAAACACAAAAAATTACAGCAATTCTAAATGATAAAGAAATTGCAATGCAAATTGACGATGACGGTATGTTCATTAAAACTCACGTTAATCTTCCTCTCGACGGTAGTCCAATACCACCAGGGAATGTAGTAAGAATAACATTAGATGTCCCTCCGCAGCTAGTAAACGACAGAACCCTCGTTCCGGTTCGTGCGGTAGCTGAAGGCTTGGATGCTGATGTCAAATGGGATGATGAAAGTCAAACAGTAATAATAACTAAAGTGGAAAATACGGTTTCTATGCCATCCCCTAAGTCGCCGGATTCTCCAACGACTTATAATATTGGCAGCGATACTATTGAATCTTTAACTGCTGTGGTTGGTGCACGAAATTTCGAGAGTGTGAAAACCGAACCAAATCCGTCTGATGAAAATTCGACCATGTATTTCTATTCCTATAATGAAATTGAAAATCCAAAACAAGATGCTGAAAAGTATCGAGATTTTCTAGAAAAAAGTCCTAGAATCAAAATAGGTAATGTAGGTGAATATGCGAATGATGGTGAAGACGATACAATAGTAATTGCATTAGGTGGTTGGTTAGCTGGAACAGATACAAAGCTTCCTATATTGATTGCATATAGCGAAAAAGAAAAAACTGTACAAATTATAATTACTGTTGCAAGTTTGGAAAATATAAATAAAGAAACATCTTCAACCACAAATACAAAGAGGGGTGGGAAGGATGCCTATGGTTATATAACTATTCCTTCCGATTGGGGAAATTTTATAGACGCAGGATTGGCACAAACGGGACTTGCTCATGTTGGATTTATGAGTTTAGATGGTTTTATAATCAATTTAATTGATCACGGTCAAATTACACAATCCTTGGAGCAGGTAGTAAAGGTTTCGACATTGGGAAACCCTAAAAAAACAAAATTAGATGGATTTGAAGCATATCAACTTAGTAGTTACTATGATGCTGATGACATTTATGTATATGCTTGGTACTTCTTTGACAGTCAAAATAATATACGTTGTATTACTGCCGAAGGTCCGTCAGAAAGAATAGCAGAAGCAATTGAGATTGTTGAAAAAACCTTTTCTCTATCAAAATAATAAGATGCAGTAAATTGCACAATTTTTTTAATATTATGATCTTATAATGGTTTTAAAAACTTCATATTCTTTGGATATAACACTAATACTATTTATCTAATAAATGCAAGTAATTAAGGCGTATTTGGGATATGCTATTTATTGTTTTTTTATCAGAAAAAATAAAAAAAGAAAAATTTTGTAACAAAATGCTTGACAATCAAATAAAATAGTATTATAATTCAATACAATAATAGCGACAAGGAAGCCGCAGACCGATTAGGTCTGTGGCTTTTTGTTTTATATGAATTATTGAACAGCGACAAGGGCGTCGTTATGGGAATGATCCTATATTGCCTCTGTCGCTTTTAATTTTATTCATAAAGGAGAGTGTTACTATGAATGTAACAGAAACATTTTCATCAATGGTATTCGACGATGCCACAATGGAGAGATTGCTTCCAAAAGAAACTTACAAGGCACTCCAGAGGACACTCAAAAACGGAAGGCATCTTGACTTGGGTGTTGCGACTTTCGTTGCGAATGCAATGAAGGATTGGGCGATTGAAAAAGGCGCAACCCACTTCACTCATTGGTTCCAACCGTTGACAGGCGTGACTGCTGAAAAGCATGATAGCTTTATCTCGCCTAAAGAGGGCGGTAAGGTAATTATGGAATTTTCGGGTAAGGAACTGATTCAGGGTGAGCCTGATGCCTCATCGTTCCCGTCGGGTGGACTTC